>JBJELL010000387.1:0-5716 GCA_051879115.1 Lachnospiraceae bacterium | reverse complement strand
CATATTAAAATTTTTTTACAAATACTTTTAAATGGGGGAAAATGGTTGTAGATTTGTGAGGTTGTGCTATAATATATCAGGAGTTGTTTTGAGGGGGACAATCAACTTTAATACATTTAATAATATAGAAAGAGGGGAAAGAAAAATGGGTCTTTCGACATTTAAGGGCGGCGTGCATCCTTATGATGGGAAAGAATTAGCAAAGGATTCGCCAATCCGAAAAGTGACACCCAAAGAAATTCTGGTATATCCGTTGTCACAGCATATCGGAGCACCGGCATCACCGGTTGTAGCGGTAGGAGATACGGTTTTAAGAGGTCAGAAGATTGCAGAAGCAGGCGGCTTCGTATCTGCACCGGTCTATGCTTCCGTATCGGGTACTGTAAAGGCAATTGAGCCAAGACGTACCGCTGTAGGAGATATGGTGAACTCTATCGTCATTGAAAACGACGGGGAGATGAAGGAAGTTGCATATCAGAAGACAGAAGCTATCGAAAATCTCACAAAAGAGGATATCGTAGCAAAAATCAAAGAGGCAGGAGTAGTAGGTATGGGAGGTGCTGGATTCCCAACTCATGTAAAACTGTCTCCAAAAGAACCTGAAAAAATTGAATTCATCATTGCAAACTGTGCGGAATGTGAGCCGTATTTAACCTCAGATTACCGCCGTATGTTAGAGAATCCGAAAGATTTAATCGAAGGAATGAAGATTGTCCTGCAATTATTTGACCATGCAAAGGGAATTCTTGGAGTAGAAGATAATAAACCAGACTGTATTAAGAAGTTACAGGAACTGACGAAGGATGAAGAACGTATTGAGGTTATGCCTTTAAAGACAAAATATCCACAGGGCGGTGAGCGTCAGTTAATCTATGCAACCACAAAGCGTGAGATTAATTCTAAGATGCTTCCGGCAGATGCGGGATGTATTGTAGATAACGTAGAGACCTTGATTGCTATTTGTCATGCGGTAAGGGACGGAAAACCGGTTATGGAGAGAATCTTTACCGTAACAGGGGATGCAGTTGCAAATCCGGGTAACTTTGAGTACTGTATCGGTATGAGCTATGCAGAGCTTTTAGAAGAGGCAGGCGGATTTAAGAATCAGCCGGAAAAGATTATTTCCGGTGGACCTATGATGGGATTTTCCATGTTTGATTTGGATATTCCAACGACAAAGACTTCATCTTCCTTACTCTGCTTTACAAAGGATGATGTAGCGGCAAATAAAGTGACTGCATGTATTAACTGCGGACGCTGTGTGGCAGCCTGTCCGGAGCAGATTGTGCCGTCGAGACTTGCGAAGATGGCAGAGTTCCATAATTCAGAGGAATTTGAAAAATGGAATGGTATGGAATGTATCGAATGTGGAAGCTGCAGTTATATCTGTCCGGCAAAACGTCCGTTAGCACAGTACATCAAGACTATGAAAAAACTTATTATAGCAGAGAGAAGAAAGAACAGTTAGAAAGAGGTGAAGACCTGTGAGTGATTTATATAATATATCTTCATCGCCGCATGTCCGTGCAAAAGATACTACGTCAAGAATCATGTTATATGTTATTATAGCACTTCTTCCGGCAAGTATTTTTGGTGTATATAATTTCGGACTCAGAGCCTTATTGCTGATTGCAATATGTATGGCTACCTGTGTGGCGTCAGAGTGGATTTTTGAAAAGATTGTACATAAAAAGAGTACGATAAAAGATTTCAGTGCTGCGTTGACAGGACTGTTATTAGCGTTGAACCTTCCTTACACCCTTCCAATCTGGCAGGCTGTATTAGGAAGTGTATTTGCCATTGTCATTGTAAAAATGTTATTCGGTGGTCTGGGACAGAACTTTATGAACCCGGCACTTGGAGCACGATGCTTCCTTTTGATTTCCTTTGCAAGTACAATGACGAGCTTTACCTATGATGGAGTAACAGGAGCAACTCCGTTAGCACTTATAAAGAATGGCGAAAGTGTAGATACCATGAAAATGTTTCTTGGTACAACAGCCGGAACCATTGGAGAGACTTCGGTCATCGCTATTTTAATCGGTGCCGCCTTCCTTATTTTAATGGGAGTTATCAACCTCCGTATTCCGGCATCTTATATCCTGTCCTTTGTGGTATTCCTTTTACTGTTCAGTGGAAAAGGATTGGATGCGAACTATATTGCAGCCCAGCTTTGCGGCGGTGGTCTGATGCTTGGAGCCTTCTTCATGGCAACAGACTATGTAACATCTCCGATTACACCAAAGGGACAGATTGTATATGGTATTATCTTAGGTGTATTAACAGGTTTATTCCGTCTGTTTGGAGCAAATGCAGAGGGTGTATCTTTTGCAATTATCTTAGGCAACCTCTTAGTTCCTATGATTGAAAAATACACCATTCCGAGAGCTTTCGGCGTAAAGAAGGAGGGAAAGAAGCATGAATAAGAAAATTGTCAAAGATGCAATGATTTTAACTGCCTTCACCCTTGTTTTAGGTCTGATTCTCGGTGTTGTCAATGAGGTTACAAAGGGACCGATTGCAAAGGTCAATTATGAGGCAGAACAGGAATCCTACCGAAACGTATTTAAAGATGCAGCTTCTTTTGAGGCATATGAAGATTTCGATGCAAAAGAGGCTGCGGATATCATTGCCAAGAGTGAGTATATATCCGATGAGATTATAAAAGTCAATGAGGCACTTGATAAATCAGGGAAAGTCATTGGATATGTTATTTCTGTAACCTCCCATGAGGGAAGTCAGGCAGATATTACCATGTCTGTGGGAATTCAGATGGACGGAACCTTAAACGGCTATTCCATTACCTCCATGGATGAGACACCGGGACTTGGTATGTTAGTAGGAGAAGAAGATTTCTACTCCCAGTTTGAGAACAAAGCAGAAGAATCGTATACCGTAGTAAAATCAGCACCGGCAGCCGATAATGAGATTGAGGCTGTTACCGGAGCAACCATTTCTTCAAGAGCAGTTACCAATGCTGTAAATGCTTCTCTGGTATACTTTAGAACTGCCTTACAGGGAGGTAATTAAGTATGAATAAGAATTTAGAGAGATTATACAATGGTATTATTAAAGAAAATCCCACATTTGTATTGATGCTGGGAATGTGTCCGACCTTAGCGGTCACGACCGGAGTTGTGAACGGACTTGGAATGGGTCTTTCCACAACCGTGGTACTGGTTATGTCTAACCTTTTAATTTCTGCATTCCGTAAGGTCATTCCGAATGGTGTGCGTATGCCGGCATATATTGTTATCGTAGCTTCTCTTGTTACGGTAGTGCAGTTCTTAATGCAGGCGTATACACCTTCGTTATCAGATCAGTTAGGTGTATATATTCCATTGATTGTTGTAAACTGTATTATCTTAGGAAGAGCGGAAAGCTATGCATCAAAAAATCCGATTATACCATCCGTTTTTGACGGACTTGGAATGGGACTCGGATTTACCATTGGTTTGAGCCTGATTGGTCTGGTACGTCAGATTTTAGGTTCTAACCTGGGTATTACAATCTTCATCATGGCTCCTGGAGCATTCTTAGTCCTTGCATTCTTGGTCGCAGGAATGAACTGTGTCAGAGATGCTATGGAGAAAAAAGGCAAACCTCTTGCAGCTCCAAGCGGTTGTATCACAGGAGACTGTGCAAGCTGCGGTCAGGCTGCAATGTGTACAGGTAAGTCCGACGTAACAAATGCAAGTGCAGATAAGACAGAAGCAGAGAAGATGAAAGAGGAGGGCAGATAGGATGAAAGAATTATTGATGATTGCCGTTGGCTCTGCCATCGTAAATAATGTAGTACTCAGCCAGTTCTTAGGTATCTGTCCGTTCTTAGGAGTATCGAAAAAGACAGAGACAGCAGCTGGAATGGGTGGAGCGGTAATCTTTGTTATTACCTTATCCTCCTTTGTAACGGGACTGATTTATAAATATATCTTAACACCGCTGGATGTGCAGTACTTACAGACCATCGTATTCATTCTGGTCATTGCGGCACTGGTTCAGTTCGTAGAGATGTTTTTGAAAAAATCCATGCCGGCACTATATGAATCTTTGGGAGTATATCTTCCTCTGATTACAACAAACTGTGCAGTGCTTGGAGTAGCAATTAATAATGTTACCTATTCCTATACCATTTTGGAAGGAGTAGTAAACGGATTAGCAACTTCCGTTGGATTCTTTATTGCGATTGTCATTATGGCAGGAATCCGTGAGAAAATTGAATACAATGATATTCCAAAACGTTTTCAGGGAACAGCCATCGTTTTGATTACAGCAGCATTGATGTCAATCGCCTTTATGGGATTCTCAGGCATGATTTAGGAGGGAATGGATATGAGTATTACAGCGATTATTATTTCCGGTCTTGCCGTAGGCGGAACTGGTATATTGATTGGATTTTTCCTTGGAATCTTTGGAGAAAAATTTAAAGTAGAAGTAGATGAACGCGAGGAAGCAATTCTAGGAGTGCTTCCGGGAAACAACTGTGGAGGCTGTGGATATGCAGGATGTTCCGGTCTTGCCGCAGCGATTGTAAAAGGGGAAGCACCGGTAGGACAGTGTCCGGTAGGCGGTGCACCGGTCGCAGCACAGATTGGTGAAATCATGGGTGTTTCTGCGGAAGAAGGAAGCCGGAAGGTTGCTTTCGTTAAGTGTGCAGGAAACTGTGAAAAAGCAAATAAAGATTATATATATACAGGAGTAGAAGATTGCAGTGCAATGGCATTCGTGCCAAATGGAGGACCAAAATCCTGTAACTATGGATGTCTTGGTTTTGGAAGCTGTGTGAAGGCTTGTCCATTTGATGCGATTCATATTGTAGATGGAATTGCAGTTGTAGACAAAGAGGCATGTAAGGCTTGCGGAAAATGTATGGAAGCCTGCCCGAAGGAGTTAATTGAACTGGTTCCATATGAAGGAATCCACTTTGTTCGATGCAGTTCAAGGGAGAAGGGCAAGAAGGTTATGGATGCCTGTGCGGACGGATGTATTGCCTGCCGCCTCTGTGAGAAGACTTGTCAGCATGATGCCATTCATGTAGAAAATAACATTGCACATATCAACAAGGAGCTCTGCATGGAGTGTGGTGATTGTGCCGAGAAATGTCCAAAGAATGTAATTCTTTAGATGGCATTTTCTAATGGAAAAATAAAAGCAGATTGACAATCTCCTAAATATAAACACTGCTGTGTGATATTCTTTATCCCTGCTCAGACTCAGGTCAAAACAGGAATGCGGGTTCACACAGTGGTGTTTTTTGTATATAGAAATCTTTGATATACAAAAAGGAAGGGAATTAGAATGAGAAAATTTATAGGAGATAAAGCATTTTATAAAATGGTACTTTTGATTGCAGTACCGGTTATGATACAGAACGGACTTACGAACTTTGTAAGTCTTTTGGATAATATTATGGTAGGGCAGATTGGAACGGAACAGATGTCCGGTGTAGCCATTGTAAACCAGTTGATTCTGGTATTCAATGTCTGTATGTTTGGCGGCATGTCCGGTGTGGGTATCTTTACAGCCCAGTATTATGGAAGCGGAGATGTAGAAGGAGTACGGCATACCTTCCGAATGAAGGTAATGGTTGCGGCAGTGTTGGTTGGAATTTGGTTTTTCGTCTTTGGTATCTTTGGAGATGAGCTGATTCAGATGTTTTTAAAAGGAGAATCTGCCGGAAGTGATGCGAAGCTGACCTTTGAGTATGCAAGGAATT
>JBJELL010000386.1:0-5716 GCA_051879115.1 Lachnospiraceae bacterium | reverse complement strand
TCCATGATATATTCAAAATGAATTTCATCTTCCGTTATCTATGCTATCAGCAGCAAAAGAATTCGTGCGACAGTTCCATGTTACGGGCTGTGGCTGAATGGTTACGATAATTCCGCACAATTAGGAAAAAAGACTTTTCATCTGAAAAACATTGTGTTATACTATGGCTTAGACTAGGAAGAGTATGAAAGGAGATTTCATTATGAAACACATAAAGACATTAAATACAAAGAAATTACAGAATACAGTAAAAAAAGGCGGATGCGGTGAGTGTCAGACTTCTTGTCAGTCTGCATGTAAGACATCCTGCACAGTTGGAAACCAGACCTGTGAGCAGAGCAAATAGTCTGTATACAACTACATAAGTAGAAGAGCAACGACCGTCCGCAGTTTTGCGTGCGGTCATTTGTGCGTTATAAAAGCATAGAAAAAGAGACAGGAAAGAGAGGACATAAGAGTGGTTCATCAGTATATAAACAATGGTTACCACATCGTGTTAGACGTTAACAGCGGTGCAATCCATGTTGTAGATGAGGTTGTATACGATGTCATCCCGCTGTTTGAAGAACAAAGTAAGGAAGAGATAACAAATCAGCTTTTGGAAAAATACAAAAAAGAGGAGATTGAAGAAGCCATCGAAGAAGTTTCCCAGTTAAAGGAGGAGGGCAGTCTCTTTACACCGGACACCTATGAAGCACCTCTTTTGGATTTTAAGAAGCGTCCTACTGTGGTAAAAGCACTTTGTCTTCATATTGCCCATGACTGTAATCTGGCATGCCGCTATTGTTTTGCGGAAGAAGGAGAGTATCATGGCAGAAGGGCATTGATGTCGTATGAGACCGGAAAAGCGGCATTGGATTTTCTGATTGCGAACTCCGGCAGCAGACGGAATTTAGAAGTAGACTTTTTTGGCGGCGAGCCTTTGATGAATTTTGAGGTGGTAAAACAGCTTGTGGCATATGGAAGAGAGCAGGAAAAACTCCACGATAAACATTTCCGTTTTACCTTAACAACCAATGGAGTTCTTTTAAATGACGATATCATGGAATTCGCCAACAAAGAGATGGACAACGTGGTACTTAGTATTGATGGAAGAAAGGAAGTACACGACCATATGAGACCCTTCCGTAACGGAAGCGGAAGCTATGATTTGATTGTACCGAAATTCCAAAAATTTGCAGAGAGCAGAAATCAGGACAAGTACTATGTAAGAGGAACTTTTACGCATCACAATACGGATTTTTCAAAGGATGTACTGCACCTTGCGGATTTGGGATTCAAGCAGATTTCCGTGGAGCCGGTAGTAGCCGAAGAGACGGATGATTATGCAATCCAAAAGGAAGATTTACCGAAGCTGTTTCAGGAATACGATGATTTAGCAGCTAAGATGGTAGAGAGAAATAAAAAGGGAGAAGGATTTAACTTTTTCCATTTTATGATAGATTTAGAAGGCGGCCCATGTGTCTATAAGAGATTGTCGGGATGCGGTTCAGGAACCGAGTATTTGGCAGTGACACCTTGGGGAGACTTATATCCCTGCCACCAGTTCGTTGGAAACGAGAAATTCTTAATGGGAAATGTGAAGGATGGGGTGGTAAATACAGACCTTCAGGATGAATTCAAATGCTGTAATGTCTATGCAAAGGAAGAGTGCAGAAATTGTTTTGCGAAGTTCTATTGCAGCGGTGGATGTGCAGCAAATGCATACAATTTCCACGGGGACATTCTAAAGACCTATGAAATTGGATGTGAGTTACAAAAAAAACGCGTGGAATGTGCGATTATGATAAAGGCAGCTCTAGCAGAGCAGGAAGACTAAGAGAAGGAAGGAAAAAAGACTATGAAGATGAAGAAGAACAAAGCGATTGTCACTCTGATTCTGATTATTGGGATTCTGGCAGGTCTGTGTTATTATTCGGCAACGATTATTTCTTCTACCGGAACAGGAGAAGACAGAAATATCAGCCTTGGACTGGACTTAGCCGGAGGTGTTTCCATTACCTATCAGGTAGTAGGGGATACGCCGACAGATGAACAGATGAGTGATACCATTTACAAGCTGCAAAAGCGTGTAGAGGGTTACAGTACAGAAGCCCAGGTATATCGGGTGGGAGATGACCGTATTTCCGTAGAGATTCCGGGTGTAACCGATGCCAATAAGATTTTAGAGGAACTTGGTAAACCGGGTACTCTGGAATTCCAGACAGAGGACGGCGAAATGTTTATGGATGGAAATGCCGTAGAGCAGGCGAAGGCATCCACCATTACCAATGAAACGGGAAATAAAGAATACATTGTAGAATTAACGCTGACAGACGAAGGAGCTAAGGTGTTTGCAGATGTAACTTCTGCCAATGTGGGAAAACGCCTCCCTATCGTTTTTGATGAAGAAGTCATCAGTAATCCTCAGGTACAGCAGGCAATTACCGGAGGAACGGCACAGATTACGGGAATGGGAAGTTTTGAAGAAGCAGAATCACTTGCTGCTCAGATTCGTATCGGTTCCCTCTCCTTAAAATTAGAGGAGTTACGTTCTGAGGTAGTAGGAGCACAGCTTGGAGAAGAAGCAATTTCCACCAGTTTAAAGGCAGCAGCAATCGGACTTGTTATCGTCATGATTTTTATGATGGTACAGTATTTGATTCCGGGTGTGGTATCAGCAATCTCATTAGCCGTGTACACCACACTGGTGATTGCAACCTTATATCTGTTTGAAATTACCTTAACCTTACCTGGTATTGCAGGTATTATTCTTTCTATCGGTATGGCGGTAGATGCGAATGTTATTATCTTTGCCAGAATACGTGAAGAGATTGCAGCAGGAAAGAGTGTTGCCACAGCAATTGGAAATGGATTCACCAGAGCACGTTCTGCGATTCTGGATGGAAATGTTACAACCTTAATTGCGGCAATCGTACTTGGAATGCTCGGCTCCGGAAGTGTCAAAGGATTCGCATATACACTGGCAGTCGGTATCATACTTTCCATGTTTACCTGTATGGTAATTACGAAGTTATTGATGCAGGCAGTATATACATTAGGAGTAAAGGATGCAAAGTTCTATGGAAAAGCAAAAGAGAGAAAATCTGTAAACTTTGTTGGTAAAACCGGTATTTTTATTACAATTTCCTGTATTATCATTGTCTGTGGAATTGTAGGCATGGGAGTTCACAATGCGAAAAACGGCAGTATTTTAAATTACAGCCTTGAATTCAAAGGCGGTACTTCAACTTCTGTTGTAATGGACAAAAAATATACGATTAAAGAGATTGACAAAGAGATTGTGCCTCTTGTAGAAGAAGTAACCGGTGATGGTAACGTACAGGCACAGGCGGTAGAGGGAACAAATCAGGTGATTATTAAGACCCGTACCCTTTCCTTAGATGAGAGAGAAAAATTAAATGAGACTTTAAAAGAGAATTTTAAGATTGATGAAAAGTCAATTACATCTGAAAGTATCAGCTCTACGGTCAGCAATGAAATGAAGTCTGATGCTGTTATAGCGGTAATCATAGCAACAATCTGTATGCTTGCTTATATCTGGTTCCGTTTCAAGGATGTACGTTTTGCGGCGAGTGCAGTAATTGCCTTAAGCCATGACGTATTGATGGTATTGACCTGCTACGTGCTGGCATGGATTTCGGTAGGTAATACTTTTATTGCATGTATGCTGACTATCATCGGATATTCGATTAACAATACCATTGTTATTTTCGATAGAATCCGTGAGACATTGAAGACAAGACATGAGGAAACGAAGGAAGCTTACAAAGAGATTGTCAACAAGAGTATTATGCAGACTATGTCAAGAAGTGTGAATACATCTATCACAACCTTCGTGATGGTATTACTTCTTTATATTCTTGGTGTAACATCCATCAGAGAATTTGCCCTTCCTCTTATGGTAGGACTCTTAGCAGGTACTTATTCATCTATCTGTTTAGCAAGTGAAATCTGGTATCTGTTTAAAGTGAAATCTTTAAAGAAAAAATAGAAAAAAATAAATGGAGGACATATATATGAATTTATTAGACGAAATCGGTGCAGTAGATCCGGCAGTAGCAGATGCCATTACTGCGGAAATGGACAGACAGAACAGCCACATCGAGTTGATTGCATCTGAGAACTGGGTAAGCCCGGCGGTTATGGCTGCAATGGGAAGCATTCTGACGAATAAATACGCAGAAGGATATCCGGGAAAGAGATATTACGGTGGATGTGAGTGCGTAGACGTGGTAGAAAATCTTGCTATCGAACGTGCAAAAAAAATCTTTGGTTGTGATTATGCCAATGTTCAGCCGCATTCAGGAGCACAGGCAAACATGGCAGTACAGTTTGCAATGTTAAAACCGGGCGACACCGTAATGGGAATGAATCTTGACCACGGCGGACATCTGACACATGGAAGTCCTGTAAACTTTTCAGGAACATATTTTAACATCGTACCTTATGGTGTAAATGATGATGGTGTGATTGACTATGATAAGGTAATGGAAATCGCAATGGACTGCAAACCGAAGTTAATCATTGCAGGAGCAAGTGCTTATGCGAGAATCATTGACTTTAAGAAATTCAGAGAGATTGCAGATGCATGCGGAGCATACTTAATGGTAGATATGGCACATATCGCAGGACTTGTAGCAGCAGGTCTTCATCCAAGTCCATTCCCATATGCAGATGTAGTAACCACAACCACCCATAAGACTCTGCGCGGTCCAAGAGGCGGAATGATTTTAGCAAATGCCGAAGCAGCAGAGAAATTCAACTTTAATAAGGCAATCTTCCCGGGAATTCAGGGTGGTCCGTTAATGCATGTAATTGCAGCTAAGGCAGTTTGTTTTGAAGAGGCATTGCAGCCGGAATTCAAAGTATATCAGCAGGGAATCTTAGATAACTGTCAGGCACTTTGCAAAGGACTGTTATCCCGTGATATCAAGATTGTATCCGGCGGTACGGACAACCATCTGATGTTAGTAGATTTGACAAACTATGATTTAACAGGAAAAGCAGCAGAAAAATTACTCGATTCTGTAAACATCACATGTAATAAGAACACCATTCCAAATGATCCGAAGTCTCCATTTGTTACAAGCGGTATCCGTCTTGGAACAGCTTCTGTAACCTCCCGCGGTATGAATACAGAGGATATGGATGTTATTGCAGAGGCAATCGCTAAGATGATTAAAGAGGGCGAGAGTGCATCAGAGGAAGTAAAAGCAATGGTTAAGAGCTTAACAGATAAGTATCCGTTAAAATAATTCTTAAGATTTGCTAAAAATTCATACTTTTTACAGAAAGAAATGATATAATGACCACGAATGAAAATTTGTGGTCATTTCTTTATTATGATTACATATGAAAGAAGAAGATTCCAATAAAACGAGGAGGACGAAATGGAGAAGAAAAAAAAGATAGGGATTGGGGTAGCAATAGCGGTGGTCGTTATCGTGATTGCCGGAATCTGTATTTATTTCGCACAGCGGAGCAGTTCGGATAAATCCAATCAGGCATATGTGGAAAAAGTGGGAGATATAAACGGCACCACAACCGGAAATGTAAACCGTTTTGCAGGTGTGGTAGAAGCACAGGATACATGGAAGATTAACTTAAGCGGCGACAAACAAGTCAAAGAGGTCTATGTTCAGGTAGGAGATGAGGTGGCAGAGGGAGATAAACTCTTTGCATACGATACGGAAGATGTTAACAGTCAGATTGC
>JBJELL010000385.1:0-5744 GCA_051879115.1 Lachnospiraceae bacterium | reverse complement strand
AATTCCATCTAAGTGAGGCATCATGTGATCCATGAAAATCACATCATATTCTTTTTGCATCTCTAAGAGACGAATACACTCATAACCGCTTGATACAAGGGAAACATCTAATTGGTATATGGAGAGCATCTCGCCGATGACTCTTAAGTTGACATAATTATCATCCACTACCATGACCTTCGCATTCGGGGCTAAGAGATGTACACCCTCTTCTTTCTTTTGTACCGTCGTTACCGTTTCATCCCTAAGAGCTGCTGCTATGGACATAACGCTGACCGGTCTTCGCAAAAACGCTCCTGCATCTTCTCCGGTAATTCCAATCTGATCCTGCATATCGGCAATGGCTATAAAACGAATATACTTCGTATGCTTTGCAAATTCCTGTATTTTTTCCTTTCCTTTTACAAAATCATAGAAGAATACCGTATCTCCTTCGTCTTCTACCTGCTCTTCTAATTTAGACAGTCCCCGCAGAATTGTAACTTCCATATTCAAATCTCTGATAATCTCTAAGAAGTTCCTCTGATACTGTCTGTTCGGTTCATAGAGATAGATTTTTTTCTCCCGTTCTTTCTTCCATTCCACCAGTGGCTCTTCTTGCAGAATTTCCTGTAAGATGGTAATGGTAACTACCGTTCCTGCTCCGTATTCGCTTTCTAGTTCGATGGAACCATGCATCTGTTCTGCAATTTTTTTGGTAATGGTAAGTCCTAAACCGGTTCCCTCCACGTTCCGGTTTCTCTTCACATCCGCCTGTACGAATGCATCAAAAAGTTCCGGCATCTCTTCTTGTCGGATACCGATTCCCGTATCTGTCACCTTAAAGATAATCCGGCATTCTCTTTCTCCTGTCTTTTCCCACTGAATCTCTAATTCAATCTTTCCTTTTTTGGTGAATTTTACCGCGTTGGTAAGTACATTCAACAACATTTGACGGATTCTTCCATCATCCCCATTCAAAAGTCCCGGAATTGACGGGTCGATACGAATCAGAAATGCCACCTCTTTTCCAATTAACCGGGTGGCTATCAGATTCTGCATATCATAAACCATAGCACCGATATTATAAGGCACCTCTGTAAATTCTAACATCTCCGCATCTATTTTAGAAAAATCCAGCAAATCATTGATAATTTGCAGCAGATTATCCGAGGCACCGCGGATGGTATTCACATATTCTCTTTCTGTCGGAGACAAATCTCCCTGCAGCAAGAGTTCACTCATACCGGTAATCGCATTCATCGGAGTACGAATCTCATGACTCATATTTGCTAAAAAAGTGGTCTTGCTTCGATTAGCAGCAACCGCTTCCCTCGTCTTAGCATCCAAATTCTTTTTATACGAGATAAAAAATCCAATCATGGCAAACAGTGTCTCCATGCCAACGATATAGATAACCATATACATATAATAACTTTGGAGGGAAATATCCTGAGTTATCAGTTCAGGATGTACAAGGGGGAAAAAGAGAATGACAAACAGCGTTTCTATTTTATAGCATGCCAACAGCTTTTTATCTGCAAATATTGCTATGGAAGCAGTGGAACAAGAAAAAATGATAAGCGGATGAATGAGACTTCCGATATCTAAAGAAATCAGATATGTACATAACACAAAAGAAATGCAGGTATAGTGTTTTACAAAGGTTTCCTTTTCTAGAAACAGAAAAAGAATGACCGGAGGAACCCAGAATAATAGTGCATAGATGGCGATATGAATGACCACTTCTTTGGAATAGAGAGCCATTCCATATAAAATATGCAGTAACAATAAAATTCCGAATTCAACCTGACATAATCTTTCTGCTTTTCTATACTCCAGCATTTTCTTCTTCCCTCACTTTAATTCTTATCTTCAAGTTCCTCTAACATTTGTCTTACCGTTTTTTTCAGTATCGGGTGTCTTAAGTTTGGTACAAGCTCAGATAATGGTTTTAATACAAAGAAGCGGTTTTCCATATCAACATGAGGAATTACCAGTTCCTCGGTCTCAATCTCCTCTTTATCATAAAACAAAATATCCATATCCAGAGTTCTCGGTCCCCAGCGGACCGTTCTTTTTCTTCCTGCCGCATATTCTATCTTATGCAACTCTTCTAACAGTTCTAATGGTGTCAGTATGGTCTCTAATTCCAGACAGCCATTTAAGAAATCCTCCTGTTCTACATTGCCGTAGGGTTTTGTCTCAAGCAGTTCTGAGATTCGCTTTATCTCACAGCCTTTGATACGTCCTAAGGCCGCGATTCCTTCTTCGATATAAACCCTTCTGTCTCCCATATTAGATCCAAAGGAAAGGTATACGGTATGACGGCTCCTGTCTATCTGTACCGATACCGATTCTAAGGGCAGCCCAATAGGTGCCCAGGGTTTTTTGATTTCCAATACAATCCTTTTCAATCCGGAAAATTCCAATAATAATGCCATTGCCAGTTGTTCTGCTGCTGCCTCAATCAACTGATAGGTATTATTTTTCATAAAATCTGTGATATAAGTGCTTACTTCACCATAGTGGATGGATTTTGTTAAATCATCCTTTAACCCAGCTTCCCGGATGTCCGTATAAAGAACTGCACTTACTAAAAATTTTTGTCCTAATTTTGTCTCTTCCGGAAATACTCCGTGATTGGCAAATACCTCTAAATTCTCAATCTTAATCTTATCCATTGCTTTTCCTATGAATCTTTTCTGCCAAGAACTGCTTCTGTCATCATAATTGCTCTTTTATTTTCTTTGATATCATGTACACGGACAAATGCCGCTCCATTCATAACTCCCATAACGGTGGTCGCAAGAGTTCCTTCTACTCTTTCTTCTACCGGCAAATCCAGACTAAGGCCGATTACCGACTTTCTCGATGTGGCAAGCAGAACCGGAAATCCCATTTCACACAGTTCATTCAAATACCGGATAGCTTCTAAGTTATTGTCATAGGTCTTGCCAAATCCAACGCCCGGATCTAAAATAATTCTCTTTTTCTTAATGCCCGCATCCTTTGCAATCTTTATAGTCTCTTTTAAATCTTCTTTCATTTCCGCCATGAAATTCTTATAATCTGCCACCTTGCGGTTGTGCATGAGACAGCACGGAATCTTTTCTTTGGCGATAAAAGGAGCCATTTTTTCATCATACTTTAAACCCCAGATATCATTTACCAAATCTGCCCCTGCTTTTACATTGGCTTTTGCTACTTCGCTTTTATAGGTATCAATCGATACCGGAATATCAAATCTTGATTTAATAGCTTCTATTACAGGTACGGTTCTCTCGATTTCTTCTTCATCTGGTATCATGACATATCCCGGTCTTGTAGATTCTCCTCCCACGTCAATGATATCTGCACCTTCCTGTACCATCTGTTCTACGCGAAACAATGCTTCATCGAGATGATTATATTTTCCTCCATCTGAGAAGGAATCCGGTGTTACATTTAAGATTCCCATGACATAGGTGTGATTTGCTACATCAAATTCCCGGTTTCCAATCACAATTTTTTCAATCTTCTTCATCCTGTCTTCCACTACCTTTCAAATTGATGTTCTTTTTCTTCCTTACTCCATTTACATTCTCTATATGCCTTACAGTATCCACAGTTTCTCGATGCCTTATCTGCCTTTGCAAGAAGCACGGACAGACCTGCTTCTCCCTCTCTTTTACGATGTCCTTCCACCGCTTCTAAGATTTCCTTCTGCTTCCCTGCCGGATACTGTAATTTTTCTAGAAAATAAGCGGCTCTTTCTCTTCCCGCCTCATGGTGGGGAATGCCCCGTTCATATTCTTCAATCCGTCCTAAGTCATGGAGAAGAGCGCTGAGATAAACAGCTTCTTTTTCAAAATTCAGACCTTCTTCTAAATTCCTAATCCATGCAATTCTTGCCACTGACAGCAGATGCTCTAACCCGTGACGGCAGAACCTTCGATTCTCTTCTAATTTTTCTAAATGCTCTAGCAGATTCTTATATTCGGTATCTGCTAAGAGCCGATTCACTCTCTCCATTATTTTACCATCATGAAAAACTTATTCTGTAAATCCGTGTTGTTTTCAAAACTTCCTCTCGTCACATAGGTAACCGTCTTACTGCCCGGTTTTTTGATTCCACGCATGGTCATGCACATATGCTCTGCTTCAATCATGACCATAGCACCCTTAGGCTGCAGGTATTCCATCAATGCGTCTGCAATCTGGGCAGTCAACTGTTCCTGTATCTGCGGTCTCTTGGCATAGATTTCTACCGTTCTTGCTAACTTGCTCAGTCCAACCACCTTACCATCCGGAATATAGGCTACATGTGCCTTCCCATAAAAGGGGAGCAGATGGTGTTCACAGGTGGAATAAAAGACAATATCTTTTTCCACGACCATCTCACTGTCCTTTGCATGAAAGGTCTTAGAAAGCGGTTCCTTTGCATCGGCACCAATCCCGCCGTAAATTTCTTCATACATCCTCGCAATCCGCTTTGGTGTCTCAACAAGTCCTTCCCTTGTGCTGTCTTCTCCAATTCCCTCTAAAATCAGCCGCACACCTTCCTGTATCTTCTTTTCATCCATATTGTTCTCACCTGTGCTTTCCACTTGCTTCTATTTCTAACAGAGCTCTTTTTACCTCTCCTAAATAGGACAGGGAACCAAATGCCAGTATGACATCGTCTTTTTCTGCCTCCTGCAAAGCTCCTTTTACTGCTTCTTTTATCTGAGGTGCAAATTCCGTATTCCTGGTGTATCTTCTTACCTCTTTTTCTAAGACCCTTCCGTCTAAAGCCCTTGGGTTATCCGGGGTTACGGTATAGACTTTCTTTGCCTTAGAAAGCAGTTCTCCCATCATTCTCATGTGTTCTTTATCTGCAAGTACCCCTATTATATATATTATTTTTCTGTTTGTAAAATCCTTTTCTATGGTCTCTTCTAATCGTCTGACCGCTGCCGGATTATGTGCTCCATCTATGATAAAAAGCGGTTCTTTTCCGATGACCTCAAACCTGCCTTCCCAGATGGTCTTTGCAATTCCGCACCTAACGGTCTCTTTCTCTATGGAAAATCCCAGTTTTTCCATCATTTTCAACGCTTCTAATGCCAGTGTGAGATTCTCCTTTTGATAGGCTCCTGCTAACTTCGTACTCACCGTTCCATAATAGGGATGACGTAGTTTTAATCCCTCTGTGGTCAGCATTTCCAAGGTACACTCTGAAGCATCTGCAAAGACAGCTTCTGCACCCATCTGCTCTGCCCTGTCTGCTATAACAGCATTGACCTCTTCTGCCTGCTTTAAGGCAATCACCGGACAAGCCTTTTTGATGATTCCCGCCTTTACTTTTGCAATCTCACTTAAGGTGTCCCCTAAATACTGCATATGGTCTAAATCTATGGAGGTCAACACACTGCATAACGGTTTTGTTATCAGATTTGTTGCGTCCGTCTCTCCACCCATCCCGGTCTCTAGAAGTACTAAATCACATTTTTGTTCATAAAACCACAGGAAAGCTGCTGCGGTCTCCACCTCAAATACGGTTGGGTGGGATTCTCCTTTCAGAGTCATTTTTTCACAGGCTTCTGCCACCTCTCCTATAACTTTTGCATAGTCCTCTTGGCTTATCATCTGCCCATTGATTTGAAAGGCCTCTCTTTTTTCAAAAACCGCCGGAGAATTAAAACGCCCTACCCGGTATCCGCTTTCCTCTAGAGCAGATGCTAAAAATGCACAGACGGAACCCTTTCCATTGGTTCCTGCAACGTGGATAATCTGTAACACTT
>JBJELL010000384.1:0-5747 GCA_051879115.1 Lachnospiraceae bacterium | reverse complement strand
TTCAAAAGATGATAAGATAGCTCATGAGGTGAAACGGATGGAATGGAAAAAGAGCCAAAAGAAGATTTTGACAGTATTCCTGTGCATGTTCATCGCTGTCTTATGTGCAGGATGTCTTAAGAAAGAGGAAACGGCAGCAGAACCGGACACTGAGGTACAAAAGAAAAACACAGAACAGATACAGGAAAAAACAGAAGAGAAAAAACCGGAGGATGAGATATATTCCTACCTTCAGGGAATTAAATCCTATGAAAAGGGCAAAAAATGGTCTGGAGAATGGTGTTATGAAGAAGCGGGTGGGCAGCAGTTCAGCCAGTTTGGATGCGGAATATGCAGCCTTGCAAATATCTACAGTACCCTTGGAAAAGCAGAGTGCACTCCTTTAGAGATGTATGAATATGCCCAGAAGGTATCGAGCTATAATCCTCACAGCGGGCTTGGTGCCATTGGATGGGATGCAATCCGGGTTACTCTGCAAAAAAGCGGTTTTACCTGTGATTTGGGAAGAAAACCGGAAACTTATGAGGAATTTCAAAATCTTGCCAAAGAGGGGAAATGTCTGATGGTGCTTATCAGCAGCGAATTCGACGATACCTATTGGAAGGATATGCCAGGGCATTATGTAACTCTATGGCTTTATGATGAAAAGACAGATGAAGTGTTTTTAGCCGATTCCAGTGGACCGTCTAAAAATCGGAAATGGATTCCACTTCGTTATGTCTATGATGCTTTGAAGACTTCGAGTCCCCAGCAATATTTAATGATAACGGGGTATCAGGCAGAGGAGGATGGATGGGTAAGAGAAATCCCTTAAAATATTAGAATACCCTTATATTTTCCCGCATACAATGTAAAAAACGTATCGCAGGGGAAAAAGCCTTGAAGAGTTATATAGAAGAAAGAGCCATAGAAATCGCCAAATATATTATTGAACATAATGCAACAGTCAGACAGACGGCAAAGGAGTTCGGGATTAGTAAGAGTACCGTACATAAGGATGTGACAGAGCGTCTTTCACAGATTAATCCAACATTGGCAAAACAGGCAAGACAGGTGTTAGACGTGAACAAACAGGAGCGTCATATCCGCGGCGGAATGGCAACCAGGGAGAAATATCTCCACAAACATTCGTAAGCAGAATGGGGAGTGATTTATCCAAGAAGGTGAATCGTCTCCCTTATAGCGGATGCTGGGAGATTGAATGTTTTGGAATTTTCGGATATACTAAGGAAAATGAAAGTGACAGGAGGAAAAAAAGATGCCATTTATTGATTCAAAAGTAACACTTCCAATGACGGAAGAAAAGAAAGAAACTGTGAAAGCAGAGTTAGGACAGGCCATTACAACCCTGAATAAATCCGAGGGATTTCTGATGGTGGGCTTCGATGATGATTATACCCTCTACATGGGAGGAAAGAAGCTAGAAAAGGGTGCATTTGTATCTGTGAGCCTGTTTGGAAATCTCCAATCCCCTGCCTGTGAGAAGATGACAGAGCAGATTTGTGACATTTACGAAAGAGAACTTGGAATACCAAAGGACGCTGTGTATGTCACCTATGCAGGAGTAAAAGACTGGGGATGGAATGGAAGGAATTTCTAATATCCTATATAAAGACAGTCAAAAAGATGAGACCCGTAAGTTAGGAGGTCTCATCTTTTTGATTATTTACTAATTACTTAAAATCTCATTGGTATGGCGAATCATTTCTTTTACCTGTTCTGCCATGTTGGAAACATCGGTCATGGAAGCTGCGATGGTTTCACTGTTTTCACAGGTTTTTGTAACGTCTTTTACGGTACGGTTTACATTTCTAAGAAGTTCGGAGATTGCACGTTTGAACTCTGTTAGAACTTCTTCTACGTTGTTGATGGAATCGTGGACAGCGGCATCGTTTTCCTTTGCTGAGCCAACGGCATTTTTAGAATTAGCAGATAACTCACGGATATTGGTTGCTACAACGGCAAATCCGCGACCGGCATCTCCTGCTTTGGCAGCCTCGATAGCGGCATTCAAGGAAAGAAGATTGATTCTTGCGGCAATCTTTTCCACATCTACCGTCATCTGGTTATAGCTGGTAACACTTTCTGTAATCTTATCTAAAGCAGAAGAGATGGTAGCTGTCAGTTCATTTAAGTTATTCATTTCATCTACAACCGTGTTCATGTCTTTTTCGTTGTTTTCACCTAACTTGCTAATCTGGTCGGCATTTACTTTTGCAGACTGAATATCTTCGCTTAAAACATCGAAAAGCTCAGTTAATGTTTCGTTGATTTCCAAAACACTCTTGTTGATTTCGTTGACACGGCGGCGTTCATCATGGATAACATTCATCATGTACTGGTGGCAGTTTTCCTTCTCGTTGATACCAAGAGCCAATGCAGTTGCCATATCACGGCAGGTCTCATAACCACATGCATGACAGTCGAAGTTACGTTCTGTTTCGCTGGTTTTACCCAGAGACTGAAATGCTTCGGAAAGCTGTATATCGGAAACGGTACGTTTGGTTCTGCTCTGGGAACGGTAAGTACGCTGATAATCTCTCGGGTTTAAGTTCTTATCGAAGAAATCAAACTGTTCATCTACACCGTTTTTCGTATGGCTTTTACGAACCTTACGGGCTTCACGCTCTAAAGTGTGCATTACTTCGTTGATTTCAAAAGGATGTTTTTCTACACCTGTAGCCGGACCTGCATTACATCCTAAGTCACAGTTAAGAACGTCGAACACACTAGGACGACGCTGCATAGGTTGTGTTAAATAGGTGTCTAAATCTTTATAAACCTTGCTTGGACCTTCGGAAGTAATGATTCTCAATTCCGGATTGTGCACCAGCAGGTTTTTCATCAATCCGCCCGGACGAGGGTAGATAGCACCTTCAAGTCCCGGATGACCTTCGAATTCAAAATGTTCATCTGTTCTTGGAAGTTCTACATGCCGGCGTTGAAGAGCATCTTTGAAATGTTCAATCGTTACGTTCATGTCAATCAGACCGGTCTGTTGGAATTCATCTATCTTGGCAATACAAGGTGAAAGTGCTGCAATTTTTCCTTGAAAACCTTCTTCATTACGGATATAGGAAGCAAGACAGGACATTGGACTATGTATTGGTGAGAGACTCGGAATCAGATTCGGCTGATGGCGTAAAACATAGTTTACAATCGCAGGACACGGCTGGGAAATCAGCTTGAGGTTTGGATTTTCTTCTAAAGCTCTGACATGTGCCCAGGTACAGATATCTGCTCCAAAGGAAACATCATATATTTTTGCTCCTTTGCTCTTTAACCAGAACAGAATGCGTTCCCAGTTCTCTGTAAAAGCAACACGGAAAGCCGGTGCCATAATAATGGCAAGTTCCTTTCCCGAATCTAAATAGTTAAAAAATTCTTCTGTGTCATCAATATAATAACGGGCATGATGTGAGCAAGCTGCAATGCAGGCACCACATTTGATACACCGATCGTCATCAATATGAATGATTAAATTACCGTTTTCATCGGTTTGTGCAATATTGGCATCACCTGTAGGACATGCACGTACACATGCGTTACAGCCAACACACTTATTACTGTCAAGTTGAATAATGCTCATTTACTATACCTCATACTTTAAAAATGTGTTATCTTGATATAGTAATATTTTACATCGAATAGTACCTTGGTACAATATGTGAAATGTCACAAAATTACGAAAATCTACGAAATCTTTATGAAGATAAGGGAGAAAAATGAAAAAAGAAAGAATAAAACACAATTTTGAACCGGTTTTTGATGAAAACGCTAAGGTTTTGATACTGGGAACTTTTCCTTCGGTAAAGTCGAGAGAGCAGCAGTTCTATTACGGACATCCACAAAATCGTTTCTGGAAATTGCTTGCACTGCTTACAGAAGAGGATGTACCGCAGACAATTTCTGAGAAAAAAGAATTTTTGCTGCGAAACGGAATTGCCATATGGGATGTAGTACAAAGTTGTACGATAGAAGGCTCTAGTGACAGTTCTATTCGGGATGTAGTGGCGAATGATATTTCCACTATTTTAGAAAAGGCACAGATACGGGAGATTTTTACCAATGGAGGAAAAGCATTTGAACTTTATAAAAAGTATATTTATCCGGTAAGCGGCATAGATGCTATAAAACTTCCCTCCACAAGTCCGGCAAATGCGGCTTTTTCTATGGAACGTCTGACGCGGGAATGGGAGATTGTGAAAAAGAGGCTGAAATAACTTTGACAAGGATTCTCGGAGCACGTATAATAGGATTTATCGTATGATTACTTAAAAAGGAGGACGTCATCTTGAAAAGAGAAACCGTCATCGTAATAGATTTTGGTGGACAGTATAATCAGCTTGTGGCAAGACGTGTCCGTGAGTGTAATGTGTACTGTGAAATCTATTCTTATAAAACAGATATAGAACAGATTAAGGCTATGAATCCAAAGGGAATTATCCTAACCGGTGGGCCAAATAGCTGTTATGAGGCAGATTCCCCGACTTATACAAAAGAATTGTTTGAACTGGGCATTCCGGTATTGGGACTCTGCTATGGTGCACAGCTTATGATGCATATTTTAGGTGGTAAAGTGGAAAAGGCATCTGTACGTGAGTATGGTAAAACGGATGTGACAGTGGACACCAATTCACCGCTGTTTACTGATGTGTCAAAAGAAACCGTATGCTGGATGAGCCATTTTGATTATATTTCCAAAACGGCACCGGGATTTGAGATTGTTGCTCATACCGCAGACTGTCCGGTTGCGGCAGCACAGAATCAGGAGAAAAATCTCTATGCGATTCAGTTCCATCCTGAGGTACTGCATACCAAAGAGGGTACGAAGATGCTCTCAAATTATGTGTACAACGTATGCGGATGCAGTGGGGACTGGAAGATGGATTCTTTTGTGGAACATTCCATTCAGGAGATTCGCAATAAGGTTGGGAACGGCAAAGTGCTCTGTGCACTTTCCGGCGGTGTGGATTCTTCCGTGGCGGCAGTACTGCTTTCTAAGGCGGTTGGCGACCAGTTGACCTGCGTATTTGTAGATCACGGTCTGCTTCGTAAAAACGAAGGGGATGAGGTAGAAGCGGTATTTGGACCGGAAGGAAATTATGATTTGAATTTCATTCGTGTCAATGCACAGGAACGTTTCTACGAAAAACTTGCAGGGGTGTCTGAACCGGAGAAGAAACGTAAGATTATCGGTGAAGAATTCATCCGTGTGTTTGAAGAGGAAGCAAAAAAAATCGGAGCAGTGGATTTCTTAGTACAGGGAACAATTTACCCGGATGTGGTAGAGAGTGGTCTTGGCGGTGAGTCTGCTGTAATTAAATCCCATCACAATGTGGGAGGACTTCCTGACTGCGTGGATTTTAAAGAGATTATTGAACCGTTGCGTGACTTATTTAAGGATGAGGTGCGTAAGGTTGGATTGGAACTTGGTATTCCAGAATACCTGGTATTCCGTCAGCCATTCCCGGGACCGGGTCTTGGAATTCGTATTATCGGCGAGGTAACGGCGGACAAGGTACGGATTGTGCAGGATGCGGATGCGATTTATCGTGAGGAGATTGCAAAGGCAGGACTGGATAGAGGAATTGGTCAGTATTTTGCCGCACTTACGAATATGCGGTCTGTCGGAGTTATGGGGGATGAGAGAACCTATGACTATGCGGTGGCGCTTCGGGCGGTGAATACGATTGATTTTATGACGGCGGAGAGTGCGCAGATTCCGTGGGAGGTATTGCAGACGG
>JBJELL010000383.1:0-5761 GCA_051879115.1 Lachnospiraceae bacterium | reverse complement strand
TCATTAGACGGACTTCTTATGAAAATCATGTCGAATCTGAACCAGACACACAATTTGATAACAAAGACATACTCCGGAAATTTTTGGCATGCTGTTAAAAGTCATACCAATATTATCAAAAAAATCCATGATTCATTTCAGGAATAACCCATCTTCCGATAATCTATTTTATCGATAGCAAAATGATTCATGCGACAGCCCAATGTTGCAGGCTATGGCTAAACTGTTACATTCCTATGCCTTTTCTACAATAGAACCCTCTCGGTATGCCTGTAACAATTTTTCCAAATCCTCGATGTTCTCCTTGATGGTACGTCCTGCATCCGTATCCGCTACGGTCTGTCGTCTAACGGTATGCTGTACCAGCGTATGGTGGGAATGGATGTCACTTCCCTCCTGTACTGCCTTATCCACAGACTCGAAAGGTTCATGGGCGGCAATCATCAGTCCATAGGAGTTATATATCAGCGTATATCCGGCAATTCCCGTCTTTCCCTGATAGGCTTTTGAGAATCCGCCGTCAATGATTAACAGCTTTCCATTACATTTTACCGGAGACTCTCCTTTTTTCGATTCTACCGGAATATGACCGTTGATGATATGACACTCATCTCCATGCAGACCGAATTCCGCTAAAATGTTATTGACAATATCCTCTCTTTCTAACAGATGATAATATGGATTCTTTGGCTCCTTATGCGTCTGTTTATCCTTGATAAAATAACGTTCAAAGGTGGTCATTTTCTGTTTGCCAAAGACAGGAGAATTTTTATTCTCCCATACAAACCAGAGGATATCGAGTCCTTTTCTCTTCTCTTCTTTATCTAAAGAGTAATATCCCTTTCTGATATAGTGTTCTAGGACATCATACAATTCCTTACCGGAATATTTTCCACCGTAAATCTCCACTTCGGAAAAACTTCCGTCTTCATTCAAAGGAACACATCCATGATACAGAAGATTGCCATTGTATACCTTATACAGACTTCCTTTTGTCAGCAGAAAACGTACGTGTTTCTGTAAACGCTCACAGTTTACAAAGGCAACTTTCAAACGATCCACTACATCTGCTTCCTCAGGAGAAAGTTTATATGGGTCTGCCATGTCTATCGTTGGGAAATTGGTATCTTTTAACGGATATTCTTTTCCCTCTACCACAACCGTACCTTTTTCTAAATTCATCTTATCTAAGAGGAGACGGTCATTCATATCAAATTCCGGATGGTTTTTGATTAACTGTCCCTCTAATTTGAACTGAATCACACTGATTGCCTTATGCATCTTCTCATCTAACATGGCATCTCTGACATCGTACTCATCTTCCCTGAAATCCAGTTTGAAACATTCACACGGATCATCCGCATACTGTGTCATGGCAAAACGTGCCAACGGTACGAGGTTGATTCCATATCCGTCTTCTAAGATATTCAGATTTCCGTATTTTGCGGAGATACGCAGTACATTTGCAATACAGGAAGTATTTCCTGCTGCCGCTCCCATCCAAAGTACATCGTGATTTCCCCACTGAATGTCTACAGAGTGATGTTCCATTAAAGAATCCATAATCATATGCGGATAAGGCCCTCTGTCAAAAATATCTCCGACTACGTGTAAATGGTCTACTACCAGTCTTCTTATGAGATTACAGAGTGCAATAATCAAGTCCGGTGCCCTTCCGGTACGAATTACGGAATGGATAATCTCGTTATAATAGGCTTCCTGATCGGACAAATCCGGTCTGCCATTTAACAGTTCTTCTATCACATAGGCAAAATCCTTTGGTAAGGCTTTGCGCACCTTAGACCTGGTATATTTAGAAGAAGCACTTTTACATACACAGATTAAACGATACAGCATGACGCAGTACCAGTCATCTAAATTTTCTTCTGTCTTTTGTACCTGTTCTAACTTCAATTCCGGATAATAGATTAAGGTCGCAATGGATTTCTTCTCCGCTGCACTGAAAGCATTGCCGAATTCCTCATTTATTTTCCGTTTGATTGCTCCTGAACCGTTTTTTAAAATGTGCTGAAACTGTTCGTATTCTCCGTGGATATCCGTAATAAAATGTTCCGTTCCCTTTGGCAGACTTAAGATTGCCTGCAAATTAATAATCTCTGTCGCTGCTGCCGCAATCGTCGGGTACTGTCTGGACAACGTTTTTAAGTACTTAATATCTCTATCCCCCATATGTCCTCCTTTGCCTTTTAACTGTTTGCCGCCTTTATCACATCGCTCATATCATAAAAACCTGCCGGTTTTCCTGCTAAAAACTTTGCAGCCTCAATCGCTCCTTTCCCAAAGATTGCCTTGGAATATGCAGTGTGTTTGAACTCGATAACCTCATCCACACCTGCAAAAATAACCTCGTGTTCCCCTACGATGTTACCTCCTCTGACTGCCTGAATACCGATTTCGTACTTTTCTCTTTTCTTACGTTCCTTACTTCTGTCGTATTTGTATTCATAAGTCTCCTCTAATGCGTCATTCAATACATCTGCTAATGCAAGTGCTGTTCCACTCGGTGCATCTACCTTCTGGTTGTGGTGTTTTTCCACAATCTCCATATCAAAACCTGCCGGTGCTAAGACCTGGGCTGCCTTTTTTAAGATATCCATAAGGGTATTCACACCTAAGGACATGTTTGCTGATTTTAAGACGGCAGTCTTTTTCGATGCCTCTTTTATTTTTGCAAGCTGTTCCTCGCTCAGTCCTGTGGTACATACCACTACCGGAATCTGTTTTTGTACACTGTAATCAAGCAGTACATCTGCTGCCTGTGCCGATGCAAAGTCAATGATTGCATCTACTTCTTCCTTACAATCCCAAAGACTCTGATATACCGGATATTCATTCTGAATATGGTTTGAAACATCTACGCCTGCTACAATCTCTATCTCACTGTCTTCTTTGCAAAGATTGGTAATTACCTGCCCCATCTTTCCATTACAGCCATGCATAATTACTCTTGTCATTTTTTTCTCCTATGCTTCTTAAAATATGCTTACGCAACCGGTAATCCGTATGCTCTCATAACCTCTTCTAATGTTTTTGCGTTCTTTTCTTCCATCTCCGTCAATGGCAGACGTAACGGTCCTACTTCCATTCCCATTAAATTCAGTGCTTTTTTTACAGGAATTGGATTGACTTCTGAGAAAAGTGCGTCTACTAAAGGAAGACCTTTCATCTGAATCTGGCGGGCTTTTTCTAAATCTCCGTCGAAAAAGCTCTGACACATCTGATGCACATCCTTTGGTGCAACGTTAGACCACACAGAGATGACTCCGATAGCTCCGATAGACATCAATGGTACTACGAGTCCGTCTTCTCCTGAATAGAGGTCTAATTTTCCATCGGTCAAATTCATAGTTTTCGATGCCTGTGCAAGATTTCCCGTTGCCTCTTTTAATCCAACGATATTTTCTACATGGTTATAAAGATATGCAGCGGTTTCCGGTAAAATGTTACATCCGGTTCTTCCCGGTACATTGTACATAATAATCGGTGTCTTCACCTCTTTTGCAATGGCTGAATAGTGTTCAATCAACCCCCCCTGTGTTGCCTTGTTGTAATAAGGAGTCACGATTAAGAGTCCGTCTGCTCCCGCTTCTTCTGCTTCCTTAGAAAGCTGAATCGCTGTTGCCGTACAGTTTGAACCTGTTCCTGCCACAACCGGAACCCTTCCTTTGGTAAATTTGATTGCTGCTTCAATGACATCGCGGTGTTCTTCCATCGTCAGCGTAGAACTCTCTCCGGTAGTTCCTGCAATGATGATGCTGTCCGTTCCCTCATCAATCTGAAAGTTGATGAGCTCTTCTAATTTTTCATAGTTTACTTCCTGATTTTCTTTCATCGGGGTAACGATTGCTACTCCGGCTCCTTTAAAAATTGCCATACTTTCTCCTCCATTATACAAAAAGCCGACTCGAAAAGCCGGCTAAAATTTTCATTCACAGACTTCTCTTTGTCTGTGTCTTATAGATAGCGCCTCCATCCGATATACTTCTCTATGATGAGAGTCATAAAGTTCTTCACCTCATGCCCAAGAACATAACCGCAGATATTATATTCTTTCGGCGTTCTCCCCTTTCACAAATCTTCCTCTGCCTCTGCTGCATCCAATGTGCTACTGATGAATCACGCAACCTCTACCTTTTTATTCTATTATATTTTTTTGCATCTATTATGTGCTAACTATAACACTATCTGACATTCCTTGTCAATTATTTTTCCGAAGCAATATTATAGACCTCATCGGCAATCTCATAAAGTCCCTTTGGAAGCACCCTTCCTGTGAGAATTACATCTGTTCCGTCTGTTTTTGCCTGAATGACATTTTTTAATTCCTCTACAGATATAATGTCTGCATCCACTAAGCCTAAAACCTCATCTAATACCAGCAGACTACATTCGCTTGTAGCTAATACCTTTCTGGCAAAATTGAGTCCATTTTTCATATTCATGGATTCTTCTGCCTTCTCGTCTTCTGAAAGCTCTGCAAAACTCTCTGCTAATTTTTCAAATCTGAAAAACTTAATCTCCGGTTCTAATCTTTGTAAAACCTCTCCCGGTTCCTCTGTCTTTGCTTTTAAGAACTGGACAATAATTACATTTTCTCCTGCATCTGCCTTTCTCAAGGCATTTCCCAGTGCGGCGGTAGATTTTCCTCTGCCCTCACCGTAATAAATCTGAATCATTCCACGTTCCCTCTTTTCTTTCTCTACTATTTTATTCAAAACAGTAGCTGTATGTTTCCCATATTTGATTAAAATACCATATTTTAGGCAAAAAAGCAAATTTTACTCTAAGAACTCTATTTTGTTAACAGAAACTTCATATGCCACACGTTTTTCCGTCTGGTCCTCTCCTATCTTTTTGATATATTCCCTGCTCTGGATTCTTCCATATACTTCTACGTGGCTTCCCACCTCAAATGAGGATGCATAACGGGCATTTCTTCCCCAGCAGATGCATGGAATATAGTCGGATTTTCCGTAAGAACGGTTTACCGCCACTAAGAGGTCTGCAATCTCTCTTCCAAGAGGCGTTTTCCGATAAATCGGCTCTTTACAGATATATCCATCTAAATAAATCTGATTGCTCTTTACATCATCTTCAATCTCATCCACAAATTCCAGTTCTCTTACGAAGACGGAAAGGATTAATCTGTTTTTCTTCTCCTCGTGTCTGTTATAAGAGCGGAACTGTCCACTTACGGAAATAGTCTCTCCAATATAATTCTGTGTTACATCAATGAGTCTTTCAGAAACCATAAGCGGTATGTAATCCACAGAATCACTGAGTCTGCTTACGGATACATCTACAAGATAGAATCCTTCTCCATATACCTCGTGGCTGAATTCAAAGTCTGAGACAATCTCTCCTATAATAGTTACCTGGTTGTTTTCAAATAATTTATCTGCCATGTTTCTTCTCCCTTCATTCTCTCGAACATCTTTTGCCACTCTATCATAGTTGCCTTTCTTTAAAAAACTTCGCAAGTTTTGTCGATAACTTTTTAATATTTTCAGTAACCGTTCAACCATGCACGTATCATGGGATTGCCACACGAATCAGTTTGCCGCTGATATCAGTTACTGGAAGATGAAATTCATTTTGCATATATTATGGATTTTTGGATACTATGTAGCATTCCGTTACCACCATGCCAAAATTTCTAAGAGTATGGCTTTGCTATCTGCGATGATATGTGTCTTTTCAACATTCAACAGATTTTCTAAGAAGTCCGTCTAAAGGAAAG
>JBJELL010000382.1:0-5772 GCA_051879115.1 Lachnospiraceae bacterium | reverse complement strand
GAAGCAATAATCATATGTATGCTCAAATTATTGACGATACAGTTGGAAATACTCTTGTAGCAGCTTCCACTCTTGACAAAGACGTAAAAGCTGAATTAGAAAAGACTAATAACGTTGATGCAGCAGCATATCTTGGAACAGTAGTTGCAAAAAAAGCGTTGGATAAGGGTATTGAAACAGTTGTCTTCGATAGAGGCGGTTTTATATATGCAGGAAAAGTTCAGGCTTTAGCAGACGCAGCTAGAGAAGCTGGATTGAAATTTTAAGGAGGATACAATACATGAAACGTGAAATCATTGATGCTAGCCAATTTGAGTTAACAGAAAAAGTGGTATCAATTAAACGTGTAACAAAAGTTGTTAAAGGTGGACGTAACTTCCGTTTTACAGCTTTAGTTGTTGTCGGTGACGGCAATGGACATGTAGGTGCAGGTTTAGGTAAAGCAGCTGAAATTCCTGAAGCAATCCGCAAAGGAAAAGAAGATGCAATGAAAAAGCTTATCACTGTTAAATTAGATGAGAATAGCAGTATTACACATGATATTTCCGGAAAACATACAGGTGCTTCTGTATTATTAAAGAAAGCTCCGGAAGGTACTGGTGTTATCGCCGGCGGTCCGGCTCGTTCCGTATGTGAGTTAGCAGGAATCAAAAACATCCGTACAAAATCATTAGGATCAAACAATAAGCAGAACGTTGTATTAGCTACAATCAATGCTTTAAGTCAGTTGAAATCCCCAGAAGAAGTTGCAAGACTTCGTGGAAAATCTGTAGAAGAGATTCTCGGTTAATAGGAGGGAATAAAAAATGGCAGATAAATTAAAAATCACATTAGTGAAATCAACCATCGGTGCAGTACCGAAAAACAAAAAAACAGTAGAAGCTTTGGGACTTCATAAAATTGGCCAGTCCAAAGAATTCCCGAACAACAAAGCTACTCAGGGTATGATTCAGAACGTAAGACATTTAATCAAAGTAGAAGAAATCTAGGAAAACAGATAAGGAGGTGTCAGAATGGACTTATCAAACTTAACACCTGCAGCAGGTTCTAAGCATAGCGATAACTTCAGAAGAGGCCGTGGACACGGTTCAGGAAATGGTAAGACAGCCGGAAAAGGTCACAAAGGACAGAAAGCTCGTTCAGGAGCTCCAAGACCGGGATTTGAAGGTGGTCAGATGCCATTATACAGAAGATTACCAAAGAGAGGATTCAAGAATAGAAACAGCAAAGAAATCGTTGGAATCAACCTCTCTGCATTGGAAGTCTTCGACAATGATGCAGTTGTTTCTGTAGATACTTTAATTGAAACAGGAATTGTTAAGAATCCAAGAGATGGTGTAAAAATCCTTGGAAACGGTGAGTTTACTAAGAAGCTTACAGTTCAGGCAAACGCATTCAGTGCAAGCGCAAAAGAAAAAATTGAGGCTCTTGGTGGAAAAGCAGAGGTGATCTAATGTTAGAAACACTTCGCAATGCTTTTAAAATTGAAGACATTAGAAAACGTATTATTTATACATTCTTCATGCTCATTATCATCAGAATAGGTTCCCAGTTACCTATTCCGAGTGTTAACAGTGAGGTATTTGCGAACTGGTTTGCAAATCAGGGAAGCGATGCATTCAGCTTCCTTGATGCAATCACAGGTGGATCTTTCTATCAGATGTCTGTGTTTGCATTAAATATTACACCGTACATCACATCTTCCATCATCATTCAGCTTTTGACCATCGCTATTCCAAAATTGGAAGAGATGCAAAAAGACGGAGAAGACGGAAGAAAGAAAATCACAAAGATTACCCGTTATTTAACGGTTGTTCTTGCATTAGTAGAGTCTACTGCAATGGCAATCGGATTTGGTAAGAGCGGATATTTAGATGCATACAATGCATTAAATGTAATCTTAGTTGTCACCACATTAACAGCAGGTTCTACCATCTTGATGTGGTTTGGTGAGAGAATTACAGAAAAGGGTGTAGGTAACGGTATCTCAATCGTGCTTGTTATCAACATCATTTCCCGTATACCAGCCGATTTAAAAGCACTGTATGACCAGTTCATTGCAGGAAAGAATGTAGCAAAGGGTGTACTTGCGGCAGTAATTATTGCAGCAATCATCATCGCTATGGTGGTCTTTGTAGTGCTTCTTCAGGATGCAGTACGCAAGATTCCGGTACAGTATTCCAAAAAAATTCAGGGAAGAAAACAGGTGGGAGGCCAATCAACCTACATTCCAATGAAGGTGAATACGGCAGGCGTTATCCCTGTTATCTTTGCTCAATCCCTGATGCAGTTCCCGGTGGTTATCGCAACCATCTTAGGAAAAGGAAATGGAACAGGTATTGGAAGCAAAATTTTAAAAGGTTTATCACAGTCTAACTGGTGCAATCCGGACGAACCGATTTATTCCATTGGACTGGTAGTATATATTATCCTTTTAATTCTGTTTGCATATTTCTATACATCAATTACATTCAACCCATTAGAGATTGCAAACAATATGAAAAAAGCAGGTGGATTTATTCCGGGAATCCGTCCGGGTAAACCAACCAGTGACTATCTGACAGAGATATTAAATCACATCATTTTCATCGGTGCGATAGGACTGACCATCGTAGCCATCGTTCCAATCTTCTTCAACGGAGTATTCGGAGCAGATGTAAGCTTTGGTGGAACATCCATCATCATCATTGTAGGTGTTGTGATTGAGACCTTAAAACAGATTGAGTCCCAGATGAGGGTTCGTAACTATAAGGGCTTTTTAAATGACTAATAATGTGGACCAGGGAGATACAGGCAAAGCCGTATCTCCAATGGTGTTTATAAAGGAGGTTTTTTATATGAAGATTATTATGTTAGGTGCTCCAGGAGCAGGAAAAGGAACTCACGCAAAGAAAATTTCAGAGAAATATAACATCCCTCATATTTCAACAGGAGATATTTTCCGTGCCAATATCAAAGAGGGAACAGAATTAGGAAAGAAAGCAAAAGAGTACATGGATCAGGGCTTATTAGTACCGGATGAGTTAACATGTGACTTAGTAATGGATAGAATTCAGCAGGATGACTGCAAGAACGGATTTGTATTAGATGGTTTCCCACGTACTATCCCACAGGCAGAAGCCTTAACAGCAGCTCTTGAAAAAATCGGAGAGAGCATGGACTACGCATTAGACATTGAGATTGCAGATGAGAAAATCGTTGAAAGAATGTCTGGAAGACGCGTATGTGCAAAATGCGGTGCTCCATACCATATTGTAAACATCCCACCGAAAAAAGAAGGAATCTGCGATAGCTGTGGCGGTGAATTACAGTTCCGTGCAGATGATCAGCCGGAAACCGTATTAAAACGTTTAGGTGTATACCATGAGCAGACACAGCCATTAATCGAGTATTACAACAAACAGGGAATTTTAAAAGAAATCGATGGAACCAAATCCGTAGAAGAAGGTTTTGCATCCATCGTAGAAATCTTAGGAGCATAGAATATGTCGGTTACCATTAAATCTGCAAGAGAAATTGACTTGATGAGAGATGCCGGAAAGATTCTTGCCAAGGTTCATCAGAACTTAGAAGAAGAATTAAAAGCCGGAATGAGTACTTATGAAATAGACCGTCTTGGCGAAGAAATGATACGAAGCTACGGATGCGTCCCGTCCTTTAAGAATTATCAGGGATATCCGGCAAGTGTGTGCGTATCTGTCAACGATGAGGTTGTACATGGAATTCCAACGAAAAAGAGAATTTTACAGGAAGGCGATATCGTAAGTCTCGATATCGGTCTTATCTACAAAGGATATCATTCCGATGCGGCAAGAACTCATGGAATTGGTCAGATTTCAGAAAATGCAGCTTTATTAATTCAAAGAACGAGACAGAGCTTTTTTGAAGGAGTCAAATTTGCAAAGGACGGAAATCACTTAGGTGAGATATCCGCAGCGATTGGCGACTATGCAGAAAGTTTTGGCTATGGTGTAGTAAGAGATTTAGTAGGGCATGGCATTGGAAGTAACTTACATGAGGAACCGGAGATTCCGAATTTCAGAACCAAACGCCGCGGAATCCGACTCCGCAGCGGAATGACATTGGCAATCGAACCGATGATAAATGAAGGGCGTCCGGATGTGGAATGGCTCGATGATGATTGGACAGTCGTTACACAGGACGGTTTACTGTCAGCGCATTATGAAAACACCGTACTGATAACAGACGGTGAGCCGGAGATTTTGACTCTTACGGAAAAAGAATTATCTGCAAGGTAAGAGGAGGATGCAATGAATATTTATTTTGCAAAGTCAAAGGCAGGGCATGATAAGAATCAGATTTATTTCATATTAAAAGAAGAGGAAGAATTCGTCTATCTTGTCAATGGCACCACAAAGCCCCTTGATAAGGAAAAGAAAAAACGCAGAAAACATATTCAGATTATAAAGAATCTTCCCGAAGAAATAGTCTGCATCCTAGAGGAGGGGATTACAAACGAATCCGTCAAACGTGCCATCAAATTATATAAAAAAGAATCAACGGGAATCATATAAGAGGAGGAAAAGAAAATGTCAAAAGCAGATGTAATCGAAGTAGAAGGAACAGTTGTTGAGAAATTACCAAACGCAATGTTTCAGGTAGAATTAGAAAATGGTCACCAGATTTTAGCTCATATCAGTGGAAAGCTGAGAATGAACTTCATCCGTATCTTACCTGGTGATAAGGTAACGATTGAGATGTCCCCATACGATTTAACAAAGGGAAGAATTATCTGGAGAGACAAATAAAAATAAGTAAATAAATATCTTGATTTTTAAAAGCGTCTGTGCTACAATGTTAGTCGGACGCTTTTGAAATTGTTCTACCAGTATGCCCAAAAGCCAGTAGAATCAAGGCTTTGGAGATACAGGAGAACAGAGATGGTGAGTAACCGATTGATAAGAAAGGAGAATTTGCTGTGAAGGTAAGATCATCAGTAAAACCTATTTGCGAAAAGTGCAAAGTAATTAAAAGAAAAGGAAGCATCAGAGTAATCTGTGAGAATCCGAAACACAAACAGAGACAGGGATAGGCATTGAGCACTTAATGAAAGCGAGGCTTTAGACGAAGCTTGAATTTAGTGCGAAAGCCGTTACCGAGACTTAGCGGCGGCGAGCCAAAGGCGAAGACGGCGTATTAGTCGAGTGTAACTACCTTATCATTATCAATTAATTATGTGCGGCTGTAGCGTGATATCCTCAAACTCACGCTATTCATAATAAAAATCCGATGTATGCTTTAATACCGAGAGGCGTATGTCAATTTTCATGCCAAAAGGCAGTAACTAAGAGGCAGGTGTATGCACACATTTCAGGGCGGGAGACCGCAGCTGCATGGGTTTGTCTCGACTCACAATAACAGACAGAAATATGGAGGTTTAACACACATGGCTCGTATTGCAGGTGTAGATTTACCAAGAGAAAAACGTGTTGAAATTGGTTTAACTTATATTTACGGAATCGGAAGAGTAAGCGCTAACCGTATTCTTGCAGATGCAAAAGTAGACCCTAACACACGTGTCAGAGATTTAACTGACGAAGAAGTTAAGAGAATCAGCGCAGTAATCGATGAGACTCAGTTAGTAGAAGGTGATTTGAGAAGAGAAGTAGCTCTCAACATCAAGAGATTACAGGAAATTGGATGCTATCGTGGTATCCGTCATAGAAAAGGACTTCCAGTGCGTGGACAGAAGACAAAGACAAACGCAAGAACAAGAAAAGGTCCTAAGAGAACAGTTGCTAATAAGAAAAA
>JBJELL010000381.1:3536-5792 GCA_051879115.1 Lachnospiraceae bacterium | reverse complement strand
GAAACGGAAACAGGGAGACCTTGCTACTTTTACACCGACAATTCGGCAGAAAAAGAATCCGATAGAATGATAGAGGTTCCTATGGAAGATTGGGGCGGGGGAGGATTTATCAAGACATACTACGAAAGGCACCAAAAAGAATTCGTTGGAATAATCATAGGTTTGAAGATGATAACAGTAAGGGCAGAATTGTTTTGTGATACAGATTATGGATATGACGGTTCTGAGAGAGATTATGTCGGTAAGAATATAGTCGAGAGCATGAAAGTTGCAGTAGTTGCCTATGGATGCAATAAGACGAGGCTTGTGCCTCTTGAGCATTTGGAAATTATTGAACAGGAAGGATGATTTTATGAGAGAGATACTGTTTAGAGCGAAAGGCGTGGATGAAAATGACAAGGACAGGTGGTATGAAGGATATTACCTCGCCTTGAGTGACACCACATATTGTATCAAGGAAGATTACGAGAAGAATCCGGATAACACGAAACACTATATTGTTTTCGACCAAATGACTGATTGGGGATTGCCGAACAGACATTTTCAAGCAAGGATAAATCCGGATACCTTGTGTCAGTTTACCGGAATCTTTTCCAAGGATGGAAAGAGAATTTACGAGGGAGACATCGTATATATGAGATGTGATGGTCTGAGTGGCTACGGAACTGTCGAATATGATGATGGAAAATTCTTCATCAATGACACGAAACGAGGCAGGCATTATTACCTCGATAATCACTCCAAATACAGGATTGATGGGAATGTATACGATAAGGAGGATGAGCATGAATAGACCGGAAACCACATCTACTCTGTCAGAGATGGTGGAGAAATACATAAATCCTCATAACGACCCGAGAGTGTATTGGGCGAAGGAAGTGACATTTGATTATTCCACCGCTCACGCCATTAGAGTTGATTACATGAAATTCAAGCCTGTGAATAATACTGTATCCGGTATCGAAAAGGGAGATTTTTATTGCTACGAGGTCAAGTCATCGGTTGAGGATTTTCGTAGCAAGAACGGTCACAATTTCATAGGAGATTTCAATTATTATGTAATGCCTGCGGATGTATATGCTGCGGTCAGTTTAGAAATTCCTCATTATGTTGGAGTTTTGGTTCCTACTGATGATTTATGGAGAACCCTTGTATCTGTAAAAAAGGCAAAGAGGAAGGACAGAGGCAGACCGGTCAGTGAGATGCTGCTGATGATGTTTCGCTCGGCAGCGAGAGATAGGAGGTAGAGATGATATGGCGTACAAAGATGCAGTTGAACACGGCGAGAATATCAGAGATAGAATATTGGATGCCATCATAGGATATGTCAAGGAACACGGATACTCGCCGTCTGTTAGGGAGATTGGAGAAATGGTCGGTCTCAAGAGTACATCGAGCGTTCAGACACATCTCAAGAAGATGATGGATTCCGGTATGTTGGAGACTGATGCTGAGTTCAGCACCCCGAGAGCGATAAGGATACCGGGGTATGAATTTGTCAAAAAAGGAGGAAATGTTTAGATGGAAAAAGCAAAAGGATTTATGTTGAACAGGAAACAGTACGACCGCATCCGGAAGATGGACCATTGTCAGATGACACTATGGGCAGAATCTGTATATAAGTCCGGATTCAATGATGGAAAGGATGCTGCAAGTAAGGGAGCGTTGACAATAGACCAAGTCAAAGAGACTCTGCTCGGAATCAAAGGATTTGGAGAAAAAAGAGTGTCTGCTGTATGCGAGGAGTTGGAGAAAAAGATGAATTCAACTTCCGATTGACGAACATGACCCCTGTGATATAATATTGAATGGCAAAATGTATATTACAAAACACGAAAATTGTGGCGAACTTGAAACATAAGGGATGCTATGTTTATTGCATAGTAGGGAATAGTAAGTTGCAAAAGGAGCAGATATGGAAGAGAAAAGACGCCATAAACGTTTAGAACTGGATGTGAGTATTGAACTGGAACGTTTAGATGAAAATGGAATTACAATCGTAAAATATTCACATGCAGATGTAGTGGATATTTCCAGGTCTGGGATTGGATTTAAGGCGGCACAGAAGCTAGAACTTGGTGTAGAATATAGAACCAGAATCCAGATTTGGACAAAAGAAGTAATTGAGGTGGCAGTTAAGGTAATCCGTATGAATGAGCTAGAAAACGGATACCGTTACGGCGGTGTATTCGTGGGATTGACGGATACGGATGCTTTAAAAATTGACATCTATCAGATTTTTAACGACTATTAAAA
>JBJELL010000381.1:0-3436 GCA_051879115.1 Lachnospiraceae bacterium | reverse complement strand
CGGATACGGATGCTTTAAAAATTGACATCTATCAGATTTTTAACGACTATTAAAACATGAGGCTGTCGCATTAATTATGTGATACTGTTGCTAGAATAGTTACCGAAAGATGGGGTATTCAAAATGAATTTCATCTTCTGGTAACTGATGCTATCAGCAGTAAAATGATGGATTTTGTCTATTTTAGATATTGACAGAATACAATTCTTAATATATAATCACAAAATATCAAATTTATAATCTTATAAATTTATATTTATCCCTATCACAAATTTCTTATCAAAAATCGTAACAAATAATCGTGTTAATTTCCAAAAACAAAAAGAAATCAGGAGGTAGTGTTATTGAGGACATTATTAGAAGAACATGGTGGAGCTATTGCTACAGCAGCCGTTATAGTCATTTTTATTGCGGCAATTATGTTGATTGGACAGGAGGGTCTATTGAAAGAACTGTTTACAGACTTACTAGAAGCATTTACTGAAAAAGCGCAGAGCAGTGCAGGATTTTAAGTAGACGGAAAGGTGGTAGCGATACTGCCTTTCTTCTAATGAAAAAATGAGAGAGGAAGTGTTTATGAGTATAGGAAAATTCATATTATCGGATACTCAGTATGGACCGTTCCTACCCTTTTTAAAGGAGGATTCCATTACCGACATTGATTATAACGGACAGGAACTGTGGACAAAAGATATTCATGGAATTCGGAAAAAAGTTACGGATGAGCAGATAAATGAGCAGTTAACACCGGAGTTTATTCGTGGATTTGCACAAAACATTGGAAATCTGGTGGGTAAGAATCTCAATCCCATTGACAATATCATTGAAGCAGAGACGGAGGAACTGCGTATTACCGTATTGCACGATGCCATTGCAGTATCCGGGGTGTGTATCTGTATTCGGAAAACACCGCCAATGCAGCGGATTACCCCACTTATAGCAATTAAAGAAAGATACTGTGAAAAAGAAGTCCTACACCTTCTTGCAAACTGTGTAAAAGCAAAACTCAACATGGTATTTTGCGGAGAGCCGGGGGTTGGAAAGACCGAGTGTGCAAAATTTTTAACAACTTTTATTCCTAAGGAACAGAAGGTGGTAACGGTAGAAGATACCAGAGAACTTCATTACCGTGAGATAAATCCGGGGAAAGATTGTGTTGAACTGCGGGTAAATGAGCATTTTTCCTATGAGGACGCTTTAAAGGAGGTTCTTAGAATGAATCCGAACAGAGTAATGCTCTCGGAAGCGAGGTCTGTAGAAGTAAAACAACTAGTAGAGTGTTGGACTACGGGAATTACCGGATTTACTACCCTGCATACAGACGATGTGAGAAAGATACCGGACCGCATTTTAAATATGATGCCAAGCCGTCAGGATGCGGAACGGTTAGCAAATGATGTCTATGTGGGGATGGATGTGGGAATTCTTTTGGATACGAGGTATGATGATGTGCTAGAGAGAAACGAGCGCTATGTCAGTCAGGTGGCATTTTTTTCAAGGGAAGAGGAGAGGAATATTTGTCAGTTTGTAGTAAAAAACGGAAAAGTAGAAAAGGATAGTCTGAAAAAACTGCCGGATAGTATTCTAAAACGAATGCAGAAAGCGGGAATACGGGATATCTTTTACAGTGAAGAATTAGAAGAGCAGATAAAAGAGGAAAGGAAGGCAGATGAAAAGGTATTTACAGTTTTATAATATAGTGACAGCGGTGGTGACAGCGTGTGTTTTAGGGAGTGTATGCAGGCTGGAGATTTGGTATGGAAGTCTGGTAGGAATACTTGTATTTTTCTTTTTGCCTGTTTTTATAAAATATATGGAGGAAGAGAAGGAAGCGTATTTTCATTTTACCCAGGCAAGCCTTTATATGGAACAGATGGAAAGCTCTTTTAAGAAAAACAGGAGAATCTATCAGTCTTTAAAAGAGACACTGTCGCTTTTTCCAAAAGGAAGAATGAAAGACACGCTGCAAAGTGCCATAGAAGAAATAGAAAAGGAAGAAGCAGATGCAGATACCTCCGAAAAAGCATTACATATCATCGAAAAAGAGTATGGATGTGAGCAGATGGAACTGATGCACAGTTTCTTTTTGAGAGCACAAGAGGAAGGAGGTAAGGTAGCGCAGGCGGTGGGAATTCTGGAAAAACGGCGCAACACCTGGATGGATGCAGTGGAGCAATGCAGATATGAAAAAAAGAATATGCTTTTTTCTGTTTTATTATCCTTAGTTCTGCTATTTGTTGTTTCTGAAGCTATGATTTTTTTACTACCGCCGGAAATGAGTATCATGGAATATTCCTATGAGCGGGCAGCGGTAGTGGCGGAATTTGCAGTCTTACTTCTTATTGCCAGAGCAGTATTAAAGAAAAATGCTTCGGTCTGGCTTACAAAAGTGAAGGAGAGAAAGGAAGAAACGATAGAAAAAGATTATCGTTTTATTGAGGAATACAATCCGCGAAAAGAAATATGCAGAAGTATCAAGTGGGCATTGATTCCCTTTGTGTTGACGATACTTATCTTTTTTTTAAACAAATCTATCACATTGTGTTCTATAGGCACGGCTATTACAATTCTTTTGTTAAATCAACATAAATTAGATTATTTTTTAAAAAAGAAAAGATTAAAAAGAGAGGTAGAGAGGGATTTTCCAAGATGGATGTTTCATGTCATCTTACTTTTAGAAACAGAGAGTGTGCAGGGGGCAATTTACAATTCTATGGAGCAGGCACCGGCATCTTTGGTGTATCCGTTAAACAGGATGTGGAAACAGATACAGGAAAATCCTACCGACTCCGAACCATATTTTTCATTTTTGGAAAATTTGGAGGTGCCAAAGGTTCAGGAGGCAATGAAGCTACTTTATTCTATCAGTTCCGGTACAGGTGGAAATATTGATGAGCAGATGTTATCAATCATAGAAAAGAATAACGATATGACATTAAGAAGTGAAAAGTTAAAAAATGATAATAAAGTGGCAGGAATGATGGGATATTTGTTTTTGCCGGTGCTTCCGACAGGAATGAAGCTGATGGCAGACTTGGCAATGGTGCTTTTGGCTCTGTATAGAGGGTTGGGAAGTGCATTGTAAAAAATACATAAAAAGGAGAGTATATGGAAGCATTTGTAAAAGGTTTTTTAGGAGTCTTTATCTTTGCCATGATTACCTATCTCTGTGTGGGAGTCATCTCGGCAGAAATAGATTCTTCTCAGGCAAGAAATTATATGGACAATGCAAAGCAGACCATTGCAGAGTCCAACTTTTCATCGGATGCCATTGAAGAAGCAGGCACAAAGGCGGCAGAGAACGGCTATGAAATGAAAATCACGGTCTATGAAAGAGGAAATGGGACGCAGACCTTCTCTTATGGAGAATCCGGAAACGGTTCTGTGGGAGATACCAGTAAAGTGAACTGTGTGGAAATGGTTATGAAATATCCGT
>JBJELL010000380.1:0-5836 GCA_051879115.1 Lachnospiraceae bacterium | reverse complement strand
GAATTCTTCCGCCTCTTTTTCTGTCTCGAACTCCACCTCTGCTAATTCTAAAGGTGCAAGTTCCCCTTCAAAGATATCTAGCTCTATCAGATATTTTTGGTAAGGAATTTTATAGCGCTTTTTTGTAATCAGAATTCCATCTGTCTTCTCACGCAGATGTTCATAGGCTTCTTTCGTCAGGGGAAGGTTGTGTTCTTCCCTTACCATAAGTCCTGCCCCTTTATAGGTCAGCGTGTATTTTGTATCAGAACGCCGGATGCGGATGACCGGTGTCTTTGTACACAGATATCCCTGTTCTATCTGATGACACTCATATTCTTTCAGGTTTCCCGGAAGTTCTTTTACCAAAAACTTTCTTTCTATTTCCATGTTGTCTTTTTTGCTCCCTGTCTATTTTCTACAGATATCAATGTAGGATTTTACAACCTCCACCAGTTTTTCATAGCTCATGGAAGTGGTGTTCAGGCAGAAATCATAATTTCTGGCATCGTTCCAGTCTTTTCCGGTGTAGTACTTATAATAGTCGGCACGGTATTTGTCAATGCGGTCAATCTTTTTTTCAATTTCTTTTACCGGTTCGCTAGAGATATCCTGTACTCGTTTGATACAGTCTTCTCTTGGTGCATAAAAATAAAGGCTGATAACATTGTCATAATCCTTCAGAATATAGTCTGCACATCTTCCGATAATGACACAGGACTCCTCTTCTGCTAACTGCCGGATAACCTTTGCCTGGTAGTTAAACAGGTTATCATCGGAGACAAAATCTCCGCTGTCCGGCGGAAAGACTTCTCCGTTGTATGTCCTTTTCACAATACGGAACAGTGGAGATTTTTTTAATTTCTCATCCACTTCGCCAAAAAGGGCTTCGTTGATTCCGCTCTCATCCGACGCCATACGAATCAATTCCCTGTCATAACAGCTAATCCCCAATTCTTTTGCAAGAAGCTTTCCAAGGGTTCTTCCACCGCTTCCATAGCTTCTGGCGATTGTAATTACCGTATTTCCCATAAATACACCTACTCTCCTAAATATGCTTTCTTAATGGATTCATCATTCATCAGTACTTTTGCATCGCCTTCTAGTACAATATTTCCGGTTTCAAGAACATAGGCACGGTCAGCAATGGACAATGCTTTCTTCGCATTCTGCTCTACTAACAATACCGTGGTTCCCTCTGCGGAAATTTCTTTGATGATGTTAAAAATCTCTTCTACGAAAATCGGAGACAATCCCATAGACGGTTCGTCCATTAAAATAATTCTTGGTTTACTCATTAACGCACGTCCCATAGCAAGCATCTGCTGCTCTCCACCGGAAAGTGTACCTGCAAGCTGATTCTTTCTCTCCTCTAGACGCGGGAAACTTTTGTATACTCTTTTTAAACTCTGCTCAATCTCATTTTTATCTTTTCTTGTATATGCACCTAACTTTAAGTTCTCTAATACAGATAGCTGTGCAAATACACGTCTTCCTTCCGGTACATGTGCCATTCCCATAGACACAATCTTATGTCCCGGAATCTTTGTCAGTTCTGTTCCCTCAAACTGAATGCTTCCTGCCTTTGCACTTAACATTCCTGTGATGGTCTGAAGCGTAGTTGTCTTTCCCGCTCCGTTAGCACCAATCAAGGCAATGACCTCTCCTTCGTCTACATGAAAGGAAATTCCCTTAATCGCCTGAATGACGCCGTAATATACTTCCAAATCTTTTACTTCAAGCATTGACATTTGAATTTCCTCCTATTCTCCCAGATATGCCTTAATGACTTCCGGATTGTTCAGCACATCGCTCGTATTTCCCTGTGCAAGCACCTGTCCGAAATTGAGTACCGTCAGTTCTTCACAGATACCGGAAACCAGTTTCATATCGTGCTCAATTAACAGAATGGTCATATCAAATTTATCTCTTACAAAACGAATGGTGTCCATTAACTCTTTTGTCTCATTCGGATTCATTCCCGCTGCCGGTTCATCTAATAATAAGAGTTTCGGGTCTGTCGCTAAAGCTCTTGCTATCTCTAATTTCCTCTGTTTTCCATAAGGCAGATTCGACGCAAGTACTTCTGCTTCATCCTGTAAGTCAAATACCTCAAGAAGTTCCATCGCCTTTTCGTTCATCTCTTTTTCCACCTTATAGTATACCGGCAGACGTAAAATTCCACTGAAAGTAGAATATGTCTTCTCATTGTGAAGTCCGATTTTTACGTTGTCTAATACACTCTGCTGGTGGAAGAGGCGGATATTCTGGAAAGTTCTTGCTATTCCGTGTTTGTTAATATCAATGGTTTTCTTTCCTGTGATATTTTCTCCATCTAAGAAAATACTTCCGTCCGTCGGTTTGTACACCCCGGTAAGCAGATTGAATACCGTTGTCTTTCCTGCTCCGTTTGGCCCAATCAGACCATAGAGCTGACCTTTTTCTATTTTTAAGTTAAAATCATCTACTGCTCGAAGACCTCCAAAGGAGATACCAAGATTCTTTACTTCTAACAATGCCATCCTAATTCTCCTCCTTTGTCTTTTTAAATTTCGCTTTTAATCTCTCTCTGAATACGATTGCACCCGGTGCCCAGTTAAAGAGCATCATGACAATCAGTAAGATTGAGTAAATCAGCATACGGTAATCGCTGAGTCCACGAAGTAGTTCCGGCAGTAGTGTCAGAATAACTGCTGCAATGATGGAACCGCGAATGTTTCCGATTCCTCCTAATACTACAAATACCAGTATCATAATGGACATATTATATCCGAAGTTTGCCGGAAGTGCCGTTAAGGTAGAAAGGTTATGAGCATACAGTACACCTGCGGCTCCTGCAATTGCTGCTGAAATGGTAAAACTCATCAGCTTGAATTTCGTGATATTGATACCTACGGACTCTGCTGCAATGCGGTTATCACGGATTGCCATGATGGCACGACCGCTTCTCGAATTTACTAAATTATATACCACAATCAAAGAAATAAGAATTAATAATACTCCGATGGTAAAGGTCGACTGATGCGGAGTTCCCGTAATTCCCTTTGCTCCGTTAATCAATAATTCTCCTTCCGGCTCCATATTCAAAGATGCCGCATCTTTTATGGAAAAATGGAATCCCTTAGAATCCCTTCCAATGTAGAGTACATTCATAACATTTTTAATAATCTCACCAAAAGCAAGGGTTACAATAGCAAGATAATCGCCTTTTAAACGCAGAACCGGAATTCCGATTAAAAATCCAAATAAGGCTGCCACAAGTATTCCAATGATAAGTGCTAACACAAAGCGGAGTGTTGGATTCATAGACGATTCTTCCATACATCTGGTAAAGAATGCACTCGAAAACGCTCCCACACACATAAATCCCGCGTGTCCAAGACTCAGCTCTCCTAAATATCCAACACAGAGGTTTAATCCGATTGCCACAATCGAATAAGTGCAAAGCGGCACTAAAAGTCCCTGCATCAGACTGGACATGCTCCCTGTCATAACCATTGCCTGAATGATGATATATACCAGAATGACCATTGCATACGTGATAAAGGCATCTCTGGTTGTTTTTTTCATTTTTTTCAAATTCATTTTTTCTTTCATTGCCGCCACCTACACTTTCTCACGAACCGCTTTACCTAAAATACCGGTAGGTTTTACAAGCAGGACAATGATTAATACTGCAAATACAATGGCATCAGATAACTGTGACGATATGTACGCTCTTCCTAAGATTTCAATGATTCCAAGAAGAATACCTCCGATAAAGGCTCCCGGAATAGAACCGATACCGCCGAATACTGCCGCAGTAAAGGCTTTGATACCCGGCATAGCTCCCGTATAAGGAGTAAGTGTCGGATATGCGGAGCAGAGTAACACACCTGCAATGGCTGCAAGCCCGGAACCGATGGCAAACGTCAGAGAGATTGTCGCATTGACATTGACTCCCATAAGCTGTGCCGCATCCTTATCCTCCGATACTGCAAGCATTGCCTGACCTGCTTTGGATTTTTTAATAAAAATCATTAGGGCTACCATAATAATAATACATGCCACAACTGCCACGATGGTGACACTGGAAATAACCAGCTTTCCTCCTGCTAACTTCAACGCCGGAAGAGATACAACCGAAGTAAAGGACTTTGTATCCGCTCCGAAGATGAGCAATGCCAGGTTCTGTAACAGATAGCTGACTCCGATTGCCGTAATTAATACTGCCAACGGTGTTGCACGTCTGAGGGGCTTATATGCCACCTTCTCAATTCCCATTCCCAATGCAGTACAGATGACTACTGCTGTAACAACGCTCAGTAACGGAGACATTCCCATTCCGCTCATCATCGTAAATACTACATAACAACCAATCATGATAACATCACCGTGGGCAAAATTCAGCATCTTTGCAATACCATATACCATCGTATATCCAAGTGCAATAATCGCATAAATACTGCCTAGACTGATGCCATTAATCAAATATGATATAAAACTCATACTGACACCTCTTGCTTTCTCTTTTCATTTAAACGTAAGTATATCACATACGTTCTTTTAAAACAATAAGGGGGCTGCCCTATGGCATCCCCCAACTTTGGTCTGTAATTGTAAATTCTATTTACATTCCTACATATGCACCATTCTGAATTACTACTGCTTTCGGGTCTTTGTTAACTTCACCAGTCTCTAACCAGGTCATTCCATCACCTGTAAGACCATCAATGGTAATTTCAGGCATTGCAGCTTTTAAAGCATCTCCCATATCAGACACGCTCATATCCGGTGTAGCCTCCGCTTTTTCAACTGCTGCTTTGATTGCGTAGATTGCATCGTATGCATCTGCTGCAAACTGGTTTGGTGTCTCACCATACTCATCTTTGTATTTCTTAACGAAGCTCTTTGTTGCCTCATCTTCAGCATCTGCTGCGAATGGTGTTAAGAGCATAACGCCCTCTGCAAGTTTTGTATCGAAGTTCTCTACTGCTAAGAGTCCGTCTAATCCGTCACATCCGAAGAATTTCGGTGCAAATCCCATCTGATCTGCCTGTGTTAAGATGATAGATGCCTCTGTGTAGTAGATTGGAAGGAATACAAGTTCTGCACCTGCATCCTGTGCTTTCTTTAACTGTGTTGAGAAGTCTGTCTTAGAATCTGCTGTGAAAGCCTCTTCTGCTACAACTTCAAGTCTCTGATTCTTAGCTTCTTCTACGAATTTTGCTTCGATACCGGAAGAATATACATCAGAGCTGTTATAGATAACTGCTACTTTGGTTGCTAACTTATTCTCACCAATGTACTGTGCAGATTTTGTTCCCTGGTTCGGGTCTGTAAAACATACCTGGAATACATTGTCACCTGCGATAACATCTGTAGAAGATGCGGATGGAGTAATCTGGAACATATTGTCCTGTGCTGTCTTATCTGCAACTGCTACACAAGGTGTTGTCGTAACAGTTCCCATAAGAATCTGCATACCCCAGTCCTTTAATGTGTTATAAGCATTTACTGATTTTTCTGCATCTGACTGGTCATCCTGGAAATTGTATTCAATCTGCTTTCCATTGATACCACCGTCTTCGTTAATCTCGTCAATCGCAATCTGTGCTCCATTCTTAACTGCATTACCATAGATTGCTGCATCTCCTGTTGTAGGTCCAATTCCACCAATGTAGAATTTGTCAGCGTCCTTTGCTGCTTCTTTAGAACCGCATCCGGCCAGACATCCAACTGCCATAGCGAGTACTAATAACATGCTTACCGCTTTTTTCATGAATATCGTCCTCCTTATTTCTTCTTCACATTTTCATAACAAAAATCTTATGCGAAATAAATCGTTCTGTCAATATAATTTTTGAATTTTTCGACA
>JBJELL010000379.1:0-5891 GCA_051879115.1 Lachnospiraceae bacterium | reverse complement strand
CTTGTGGGAAAACTGATTCGTGAGGGAAACGGCGATATCAAAGAACAGTTTGGGGTACTGCTGCGGGGAGAACATCTCTCTGTGTCGATAGATGAGCAGATTGTGTACAACCAGTTAGATGATAATGAGGATGCCATCTGGAGCCTTCTCTTGGCAAGCGGCTATCTCAAGGTCATTTCCTATCAGCAGGTAGACGAGGCAGAACCGGGAAAGGAGCCGATGTACGAACTGGCATTAACGAATTATGAGGTGCACCGGATGTTTGAAAGTATGGTAAGGGGATGGTTTTCAAAGAAAAAATCCGACTATAACCGTTTTATCCATGCCATGCTAAAAGGCGACGTAGAAGAGATGAATGCCTACATGAACCGGGTAACATTGCAGACGTTCAGCTATTTTGATACCGGAAACAGTGTCTTTGGAGAAGAATCGGAGCGCTTCTACCACGGATTCGTTTTAGGACTCATTGTGGAATTAACCGGAAGATATGTGATTACCTCGAACCGTGAGAGCGGATTTGGCAGATACGATGTCATGTTAGAGCCAAAAAATCCAAAAGAAGATGACGCCATCATCTTAGAATTCAAGGTACACAATTCAAAGAAAGAGGGGACTTTGGAAGACACGGTGCGAGCAGCCCTTGCCCAGATAGAAGAAAGACAGTATGAAGCAGCTCTGATTGCAAAGGGAATCCCGGCAGAGAATATCCGAAAGTATGGCTTTGCCTTTGAGGGGAAGAATGTACTGATAGGATAAGCAAAAAAGAAAAACTGTATTCGTAAAACAGGACATTTATGTAAAAGGAGTTACGAATATTATGAAGGGAAAGGACGGTGATGCAGCATGAGAATTATGGCGGTAGATGATGAAAAAGGTTCTTTGGCTGCTCTTACTGAGGCAATCAAAGAAGCAGCACCGGGGGCAGAGGTACACGGATTCGGGAATGGCATGGATGCGTGGGAGGCAGTACAGAATACTTCGTATGACATGATTTTTATTGATATTTCCTTGCGTGGCATGAATGGAGTGGAATTAGCAAAACGGATACATGAGAGATATCCCCCAATTTCTATCTTTTTTGAAACAGGGGAATTGGAATCGAAATTGAAAGAGCAGGGAATTCAAACGGAACGCTGTATTTATAAAATAGTAACAGCAGAAGAGGTCAAAGAGAAAATAGAAATGATTCCATTTCTGCCACCTTTTGAGATATGATTGCAAAATCTTAGATTTAAATGATAAAACATAAAAAAGGAGCAACTCTACAGTTTATATATGAACTGGGAAGTTGCTCTTTTTAAAAATACAATTTATTTCGTCTTAGTTAAATGAGGAATACCCATATAAGTCGGCAATCCATTTTCATATGTAATTTCCGGTTCGCCCACAATCAACGGTTTTAAATACTCATACATTGGAGCTAAGACATCATTTCCGGCTTCATTAATCCATTCACGTGGAACGCAGCGTATTGCATTGGCAATCTTAGACACATCTGCATAAGAATATTCCACCTCATATGGTTCTGAGGAAATGCGGTTTAAGCAGACCATAGAGCCGGTAACGCCTTCCTCTGCTAATTTCACAGCGTTGTTTCCAAGCTGGAAAGATTCGCTTAAATCCGTTGCAGAAGAAATATGTGCACCGGAACGCTGAAGTACATTAATCTCAATAGAACGTACCTTGATGTCCATATGAGCATTCACGAATTCTTCTAAACATTTTCCGGCACCACTTAAATGACTGTGGCCAAAACCATCCACGGTCTGGGAAGTAGCACTGATATAATTACCGTCTTTATCCCGGATACCTTCTGATACAGCAACAATCACGGCGGTGTGTTTTTCTAATTCCGTTTTTAAATCTACTAAAAACTGTTCTTTATCAAATGGAGTCTCCGGCAGATAGATTAAATGCGGAGCTGCATTGTATTCGTTTCTTGCAAGGGCAGAAGCAGAGGTAAGCCATCCTGCATCACGTCCCATAATCTCAATAATGGTTACACTTGGTACCGGATAACTGAAGGTATCATGTGAAATCTCAAGGATGGTAGATGCAATGTATTTTGCAGCAGAACCAAATCCCGGTGTGTGGTCAGTCAAGCAAAGGTCATTGTCAATGGTTTTTGGAACACCGATAACTTTTATATCACTTCCAATAGAAGCTGCATATTTAGACAGCTTATTGGTAGTGTCCATGGAGTCATTTCCACCAATGTAAAAGAATGCACCGATATTCATTTTTTCAAACACCTCAAAAATATGTGCATAGGTCTCCGGTGATTCTTCCTCTGTAGGAAGTTTGTAACGACAGGAACCTAAATACATAGATGGAGTATGTTTTAATTTGTTCAGTGTGGCATCATCTGCAATCTGCTCACTTAGGTTTAATACATTCTCATTTAAGATTCCAAGGATACCATTTACCGAACCGTAAATCGTATCAAAAACATCGGAATTTTTAACCCCGTTTACGACACCTGCAAGACTGGCGTTAATAGCAACTGTTGGGCCGCCTGATTGTGCGACAATACAATTTTTTTTACCCATAAAATAACTCCTTCTCTTTTTTCTTTATGGCCGTAAAAACAACCATATTTGTATACTATTATGATACCGAAAAACAAGGAATACCGCAAGATTTATTTACTTTGTAATTTTTACTATTTACGAAGTTTGTAAAGAATGGTATACTTTGGAACGGATAGTATTCTTCCGGAAACTATACCATGACGTTAAGATAGGATGAACAGGATAATCAATCCCGTCCTGCCTGTGATTAGCTTATATCGAAATGAATGAGACTAAGGGGCATTACCTTGTAAAGAGAGGTGGTAGGATGAGAATCGGTTTTATCGGTGCGGGAAGAGTTGGTTGCAGCCTGGGAAAATATTTCCTTGAACATGACATTGAAGTCAGCGGCTATTACAGCAGAACCTTAGAGTCCGCACAATTTGCATCAGATTTTACTAAAACAGTATGTTTTAAAACACTGGAAGAAATTGTAAGTTCTAGTGATGTTTTATTTCTCACAGTGAATGATAACGCTGTGAAACAGGTATGGGAGACATTAAAACAGCTTCCAATACAGGGAAAGATTATCTGCCATTGCAGTGGTGTTCTATCATCTTCCGTTTTTTCTGGAATTGACCAGATGGAAGTATCTGGTTACTCTATCCATCCAATTTATGCACTAAATTCCAAAACAACATCGTACAAAGAATTGAAAAATGCACATTTTACCATTGAGGGAAGTGCAAACAGGCTTATGGAGATGAAAGCCCTTGTGGAAAAATGCTCCAATCCGGTGACGGTAATTTCGCCTAAGGATAAGAGTAAATACCATGCTGCCTGTGTAGTCAGCAGTAATCTGGTGGTTGCTTTGGCAAGCATTGGAGGAAGACTTTTAGAAGAATGTGGTTTTTCAAAAGAAGAGGCAGACAGAGCATTGATGCCGCTCTTTTTCGATAACTGCAAAGCCGTTGTAGAAAAAGGAACGGTAGAGGCTTTGACGGGACCGGTCTCAAGAGGAGACACCGATACCTTAAAAAAGCATCTTGAGGTCTTAAAAGAAGAAGACTGCCTGTGGTATCTGCTGCTCTCAAAAGAGCTAATAGGTCTGGCAAAGGAAAAAAACAGCGGGTTGGATTTGGAAGAAATGCAGGAATTTATCAGGAAGGAAGTAGAGAAGTATTATGAAAAACACAGTAACAACATTTAAGAAGGCAAAAGAAAATGGTGAAAAGTTATCAATGCTCACCTCCTATGACTATTCCACAGCAAAACTTGTGGATGAAGCGGGAATTCACGGGATTTTAGTAGGAGATTCCCTTGGAAATGTAATCTTAGGATATGAAGATACCATTCCGGTCACCATGGAGGATATGATTCATCACGGAGCAGCCGTTGCCAGAGGAGCGAAAAACGCATTGGTCGTAATCGACATGCCGTTTATGTCCTACCAGACGGGAGTGCGGGATGCACTGATTAATGCAGGACGCCTGATGAAAGAAGGCGGTGCAGATGCTGTCAAATTAGAAGGCGGTGCCGAAGTGGTTCCACAGATTGAGGCAATCGTATCTGCCGGAATTCCGGTTATGGGACATCTAGGATTGACTCCACAGTCCATCAATGCCTTTGGCGGTTTCAAGGTACAGGGCAAGAGTGAGGCAGCAGCAAGAAAGCTTTTAGAAGATGCAAAGGCGTTAGAAGCAGCAGGAGCATTTGCCATCGTATTAGAATGTGTACCGGCAAAATTAGCAGAGCTTGTGACAAAAGAAATCAGCATCCCAACCATTGGAATCGGAGCAGGAGCAGGCTGTGACGGACAGATTCTGGTATATCAGGATTTGCTTGGTATGTTTTCGGATTTTACACCGAAATTCGTAAAACGCTATGCCAATATCGGCGAACTGATGAAAGAAGCATTTGCTTCCTATAAACAGGAAGTTGCAGACGGAATCTTCCCACAGGAAGAACACCAGTATAAAATAGATGATGACATTATAGAAAAGTTGTATTAAAATATAACGCGAAGAAAGGAACGGACATGAAAGTAGTACATACGATTAAAGAAGTCAGAGATTTTGTAAAAGAGCAGAGAGCAGAAGGAAAAAGCATCGGTTTCGTACCGACTATGGGTTATCTGCACGAAGGACATTTAAGCCTTATGAAACGTGCAAAAGAAGAAAACGACGTAGTAGTGGCAAGTATTTTTGTAAACCCGATGCAGTTTGGACCAAATGAAGATTTAGACAGCTATCCAAGGGACTTAGAACACGATGCAAAGCTCTGTGAGGGCGTTGGCGTAGGATTGATTTTCAATCCGGAACCGGAAGAGATGTACGCACCGGATTTCACCACCTTTGTGGACATGAACGGCGTAACAAAAGAATTGTGTGGAAAGAGCCGTCCAATTCATTTCCGCGGTGTCTGTACGGTCGTAAACAAACTGTTCAACATCGTCACACCGGACAGAGCCTATTTTGGACAAAAAGATGCACAGCAGTTAGCAGTTATCAAACGTATGGTGCGTGATTTGAATATGGATATTCAGATTGTAGGCTGTCCAATCGTAAGAGAAGAGGATGGGCTTGCAAAGAGCTCCCGCAATACCTATTTAAGTGAAGAAGAGAGAAAAGCAGCTCTTGTACTGAGCAGAGCAATCCGTCTTGGTGAGCAGATGGCAAAAGACGGAGAAAAGGATGCCGCAAAGATTGAGGCTGCAATGACAGCCGAAATTAATGCAGAACCCCTTGCAAAGATTGACTATGTAAGCATTGTAGATGCCGTTTCCATTGAACCGGTAAAAACTTTACAGGGAGAGATTTTAGGAGCAATCGCAGTTTATATAGGAAAGACCAGACTGATTGATAACTTTATGATGGACTGCGGTGCATAGGAGGGAAAGATTAAAATGCAGCAGATTATGTTAAAAGGAAAGATACACAGAGCCACAGTAAAACAGGCGGCATTAGACTATGTAGGAAGTATTACCATTGATGAGGATTTGATGGAAGCCTCCGGTATCTGCGAATATGAGCAGGTACACATTGTCGACATTGACAACGGTAGCCGTTTTGTTACCTATGTCATTGCAGGAGAACGCGGAAGCGGTCTGATTTGTTTAAATGGCGCAGCAGCCCGCTGCGTGCAGGTAAATGATAAAATCATCATCATGGCATATGCGAATATGACTCCTGAAGAAGTCAAAGACAATCCGCCAAAGGTAGTCTTTGTGGATGAGGACAATAAAATCGTGCGTAAGACAACTTATGAAAAACACGGACTTTTAATCGATATGGAATAGATGGAGAATGGAACTGTCACTCGAATTATGTGTCTGGTTCAGATTCGACATGATTTTCCTAAGAAGTCCGTCTAAGGAAGACA
>JBJELL010000378.1:0-1510 GCA_051879115.1 Lachnospiraceae bacterium | reverse complement strand
AATAAAAATGCGTTTTGTGGAGACTGAATAGAACCTAAGTCTCTCATAAGCTGTGTCGTTGCCTTGGTAATATAAGCGCCTTTTCCGAATTTTTGTGTGTAGACTACGCCGTGATAGGACTCATCCGGCTGTGTCAGTCCCGGGAACTTATCTGCATGTGCTTCCCAGTCAAAGTTTCCACTGTCAATAATTGCTCCGCCAACGCACATCGCATGTCCGTCCATGTACTTTGTGGTGGAATGGGTTACAATGTCTGCACCCCATTCAAAAGGACGGCAGTTAATCGGTGTTGCAAAGGTATTGTCGATGATTAACGGTACTCCGTGGTCATGGGCTAATTTTGCAAACTTTTCAATATCTAACACTACCAAAGACGGATTGGAAATCGTCTCTGCAAACACACACTTTGTATTCGGCTGAAATGCCTTTTCTAATTCTTCATAAGAAGCATCCGGGTCTACGAAGGTGCAGTCAATTCCCATCTTCTTCATAGTCGTACCATAGAGGTTGAAGGTTCCTCCATAAATTGTGGAAGCACTGACAATGTGGTCGCCGCTCTCACAGATATTAAACACAGCGTAATAGTTAGCTGCCTGACCGGAGGAAGTTAACATTCCTGCAACCCCACCCTCTAATTCTGTGATTTTTTCAGCTACTGCATCATTTGTAGGATTCTGAAGTCTGGTATAAAAATATCCATCGTCTTCTAAATCGAACAATCTTCCCATCTGATCAGAGGTATCATACTTAAAGGTTGTACTCTGATAAATTGGCAGAACTCTCGGCTCTCCCTTTATTGGATGCCAGCCTGACTGAATACACTTTGTCTCAATCTTATAATTATTACTCATTTTTCTGCTCCTTTATGAAAAATATTTTTCTTCTAAATCGTAGACCATCTTCGTATAGACTTTCCGACATTCTTCGTTATGCCCCCGCCGAATCAATGCAATACATCTTTTCAGGTATTGCTCATAGATGTCCTTATATATATTATCGGCTTCTTTCATCCGGTTAATGTGCTTAACAATCGTAGGTGCCACGTCATAGTATTCCCGAATGACTGCTTTACCATCAGAAAGTCTCATCAGATATCCATCCCGGTACTCCCGAAGCAGGGTCAGTTCTTCGCAGTCATCACTTTTTCCCAAAGTCTGACAGACCGCTGTTGTGATATAACAATAGCTTTGTTTGAATCCTGCTTCAATCTCTTCATAGGAAGATACGTGCAGGTTTGTCCTTGGAAATGCTTTTTTCCATTCCGCTATCAACACCTTTGCAAACACTTCACCGGAATGGGGATTCATCTTTAAAAGTGCCGGACAAAAGTAAACCACCAGTATCATATTGATATCCATCAGCTTTCTTGCACGCCTTCTCTTCTTCGTCTCCTTGTCCAGATTCTTCTGAACACTTGACACTACCGATTCAGCCAGAGAGTACAGCAGTTCTTCCTTCTCTCCGCTGTAGATATAGGCATCCTCTAAATCACGCATAGTCTGCCTATACA
>JBJELL010000377.1:0-1511 GCA_051879115.1 Lachnospiraceae bacterium | reverse complement strand
AAAAAATCCATGATTTATTTCAGGAATAACCCATCTTCCGGTAATCTATTCTATCAGCATCACATGATTCGTGCGACAACCCCTTTTGTATTTACAATAGATTGATATTGTGAGCCTTTGCTTCAGCTACGATTTCCTCCGGCCACATAGAGCACTGAACCTCTCCGATATGAGCCTTTCTTAAGAAAAACATACAGATACGGGACTGACCAATACCGCCGCCGATGGTATACGGAAGTTTTTCTTCGATGATAGCTTTCTGGAATGGAAGTTCGGCTCTTTCCGGGCAGCCTGCCTTATCTAATTGACTTAAGAGGGAGTCTTTATCCACACGAATTCCCATAGAAGACAGCTCCAAAGCAATATCAAGTACCGGATAGTAAACGACGATGTCTGCATTTAAAGCCCAGTCGTCATAGTCCGGTGCACGTCCGTCATGGCGTTCCCCGTTCTCTAAGACATCCCCAATCTGCATAATGCAGACAGCACCCTTTGCCTTTGCTATGTAATATTCTCTTTCCTTTGGTGTTGCATCCGGGAAGATTTCCGCGAGTTCTTTGGTAGTCACAAAGAAGATTTCTTTTGGCAAGATTTCCTGAATGTAGTCGTACTGGATAGACATATACTTTTCTGTCTTGCGCAGTACCTTATAGACGATCTGTACCGTCTCTTTTAGGGTATCTAAGTTACGTTCTTCTTTGGTAATGATTTTTTCCCAATCCCACTGGTCTACAAAAATGGAGTGGATGTTATCGGTGTCCTCATCCCGGCGGATTGCGTTCATATCCGTATAGAGTCCTTCTCCGGCAGAAAAACCATATTTGTCTAAAGCGAAACGTTTCCATTTTGCAAGGGAGTGCACGATTTCTGCCTCCCGTCCGTTCTGTTCTTTGATATCAAAAGAAACAGGACGTTCTACCCCGTTTAAATTATCGTTCAGACCGGATAACGGGTCTACAAACAGGGGAGCGGTAACACGTGTCAGATTCAGCCGCTCAGATAAGAGACTTTGAAAAACATCCTTTACAGTTTTGATTGCAACCTGAGTGTCATGTAGATTCAAATCAGGCTGATAGTCTTTTGGAATAATTAAATTGTCCATGAAAATCCTCGATTCTTATAGCTATATTTTATGCGTATATACATTTAGAATAAGTATATCATATGATATTTATTTTTCAAATATATTTGGAAAAACTATCCTTTTAAGGTAACAGTTCAGCCATAGACCGTACCATGAGGCTGTCGCACTCATTATGTACTGCTGACAGAATCAGTTACCGGAAGATGAAATTCCTTTGGAATATATCATGGATTTTTTCGATAATATGTGGTATTCCGTTACCACCATGCTAAAATTTCAAGGAGTATGTCTTTGCCATATGCGATCATGTGTGTCTTTTCAAAATTCAACAGATTTTCTAAGAAGTCCGTCTAAATGAAAGACAGCTTGTAACGGCTTTTGTGACTTTCTTAGCAGATGCATGAGCAAAACCAAATGCCGTGGTCAA
>JBJELL010000376.1:0-5927 GCA_051879115.1 Lachnospiraceae bacterium | reverse complement strand
GAACAGATAGAAGTACCATGTATCAGGAACCATATTTTGTCTATCAAAAAAAAGAAAATGGAATCTGCATTGTCAGATGTTATGCAAAGGAGAGCCGCATTGTAATACCGGAAGAGATAGAGGGAATGCCGGTAACAGAACTTGCCTCCTATGCATTTGCAGCTAAGATGGACGAAGAACCGGAAAACCCGGGAGATTTTCCCTGTATCTGCGGAGAACTCTTAGAAGAGCTGGTACTTCCAAAGACGATTTCTAGGATTGGCAGATACGTCTTTTATAACTGCTGGAATTTCTGGCATTTTTCTTTTTATTCTAATATAAGCTATATGGGAGCCGGGGCTTTTACCGGATGTAAGAAGTTAAGCCGTCTAACGGTCTTTGATGGGGAAACGGAAAAGTCCTGTCTAAGAGAAGTGCTGGTAGACTTAAATCATACCGTGGAAGTGTTCTGGAAGGGAAGGGAGCCTTACTCTGCCCTCTATCCTGCATTCTTTGAAGAGGCGGTAGAGAATACGCCGGCAAGGATTATCGAGACTCATACCCATGGGATTGGAATTCAATACCGCAATGCATTTAAAAATACGCAGATTCATTGGTCGGAATACGACAAAATTTTTAATTTTGGCAAATATAATATGGAGGAATCGGAAGCTATCTATATGGCGCTCTATCGCCTGATGAATCCGGTATCTTTAGAAGATGCGGCAAAAGAGGAATATGCTGGCTTTTTAAGAGAAAAGGAACAGGAAGCGGTAAGGCTTTTCTTAAAGAAAGAAGAAAAGGAACTGATTTTCTGGCTTGCAGATAAGTTTGTAGAAAACAGGGAAGAACTAGAAGTGTTCCTAGAGACTGCAAAGGGAAATGCAGAAGTAGTCAGCATGTTGATTGATATTTCTCATCGAAGATTTTCAAATAAGAAGAAAAAAGGATTTTCACTGTAGATGTTTGAAGAAAGATTACTCGAAAAAACAGAGGTCTGCAATGAAATTTTGCAGGATGCGAAAAATGAATTATATCTGAATATGAGATTTTTAGATGTGGCATTGAATAGCCTGACGTTACAGCCCACCTTTGAAATTTCCACCTATGCTACAGACGGTACTCTGTTCTATTATCAGATACCGCATCTTATCGAGCAGTATAAGGTGGGAAATGTGATGGTGAACAGAGCCTATCTTCACAGCATATTTCACTGTCTGTTTGGTCATGTCTGGAAAGAAGCGGGTGAGGATAAGACCCTCTGGAATCTGGCATGTGACATTGCTATGGAATCGGTAATAGACAGTCTGAGAGTCCGTTGTCTCCGTCTGCCGCCCAAACCTTACAGGCGGGCAGTCTACGACGGACTTTTGAAAAAAATCAGGGTACTGACTGCCGAGGGAATCTATCGTCTGATGATTCAGGCGGACTTAGACCCCAGAACGGTGGCAAGGCTGATACAGGAATTTTATGTAGATGACCATAGTTTCTGGGAAAATGAGAAAGAGAAAAAGTCCAGAGGAATGCCCAACGAGAACCGTTGGGAAGATATCCGCGAAAAGATGGAAACGGAGATGCAGACCTTTGCAAAAGAAGCTGCCGAGGACTCAAAAGGACTCTTAGAGCAGCTTTCGGTGGAGAACCGGGAGAAATATGACTATAAGAGATTTTTGCGAAAGTTCTGTGTCTTAAAAGAAGAAATGTTAGTGGATATGGACAGCTTTGATTATATCTTTTATAACTATGGCATGGAACTTTACGGCAATATGCCTTTAATAGAACCACAGGAGACGAAAGAGGTCAACCGAATTGAGGATTTTGTCATTGCAGTGGACACCTCCATGTCCTGTAAGAAAGAACTGATACAGAAGTTTTTAGAAGAGACCTATTCTGTATTGAGTGAGTCGGAATCTTTTTATCGGAAATTCCGGGTGCATATCATCCAGTGTGATGAGAAGGTGCAGTCGGATGTGGTAATCACTAATACAAAAGAATTAGAAGAGTACATGGCACATTTTGAGATAAAAGGTTTTGGAGGAACGGATTTTCGTCCGGTATTTACCTATGTGAACCGCTTATTAACAGAAAAAAAATTTCATAAGTTAAAAGGCTTAATCTATTTTACCGATGGATATGGAAGATATCCCTTGAAAAAACCTCTGTATGATACCGCCTTTGTTTTTTTGAAGGAGGATTATCTGGATGTGGATGTACCGCCCTGGGCAATCAAATTGATTCTGGGCGAAGAAGATTTAACAGAAAGTTAGCAGGAGCAGAATATGAATATCAAACGTGCGAAACAGGAAATTAAAGATACCATAGAAGCATATTTTCTAAAAGACGAATGGGGAAACTACGAGATACCGTCCATAAGGCAAAGACCGGTGCTGTTGCTGGGTTCTCCGGGAATTGGAAAGACACAGATTATGGAGCAGATTGCAAAGGAGTGTGGGATTGCATTAGTGTCTTACACCATTACCCACCATACGAGACAGAGTGCTATCGGACTTCCTTTTATTTCTAAACATTCTTATGACGGGAAGGAATATGCGGTCACAGAATACACCATGAGTGAGATTGTAGCATCCATTTACGAAAAAATGGAACAGACCGGATTAAAAGAGGGAATCCTTTTTATTGACGAGATTAACTGTGTCTCTGAAACCTTAGCCCCGGCAATGCTGCAGTTTTTACAGTGCAAGACCTTTGGAAACCACAAAATACCGGAGGGCTGGGTCATTGTGGCAGCGGGAAATCCGCCGGAGTATAACAAATCCGTCCGGGAATTCGATGTAGTAACTATGGACCGTGTCCGTAAGATTGATGTAGAAGCAGATTTTACAGTCTGGAAGGAATATGCCTATGCGAACCATCTGCATCCGGCAGTCATTTCCTATCTGAATACGAAAAAACAGTATTTTTATCAGATGGAAACCACCGTAGATGGACGGAGTTTTGCAACGCCGAGGGGCTGGGAGGATTTGTCTACCGCGATTACCATCTATGAAAAATTGGAAAAAGAAGTAGACAGAGAGGTTATTTTACAGTATATACAGCATCAGAAAATTGCAAAGGATTTTGCAAACTATCTGGAGCTTTTCTATAAATATCGCACCGACTATCAGATAGAAGAGATTTTTAAAGGAAATCTGGATGAGATACTTATGAAAAAGGTGGCACATGCACCTTTTGATGAACGTTTGAGTGTATTAGGACTCTTGATTTCCAAAGTAAACGAGGGAATAAGAGATGCAGTACGAAAAGAGCGGGAGATGGAAAAATTACAGTCCGCCCTGTTGCGATACAAAGAGCTACGTAATGAGGAGAACAACGCAGCGGAACTTTTAGAAAGAGTACAAAGTGATGTTTTATTAGAAAAAAACAAAAAGAAGACGGCAGAACTTTTAAGCAGGGAAGAAGAACGCTGTTACCAGAGTGTGTCTGCCATTTTAGATACCTATCTTCAAAATCTTAGAATGGAAAATATTACCAATGATAAAAAAGCCTTTGAACAGATAAAAGAATGGTTTGAAGAAGAGAATCAAAGATACCTGACAATGGGGGAAGAAGCAGAAAAACGTTTGGGATATGCCTTTGATTTTTTAGAGGGAACCGGACTTACCGGTCAGGAGATGGTAATATTTATTACCGAATTGAACTCCAATGTGCAGAATTCTGCATTTCTTCAGGAGTGTGAAGAAAAGAGGTATTTCCAATATAATAAAGAATTGCTTTTTTCCCAAAAACGTGAGAAAATTTTAGAAAGGTTGAATTAGAGATGACTTTATTGTGAAAAAAGTGTGGCAGGCAGTAAAAGCCAGTGTAAAAAGAATTTCTGGAATCATGGTACATGATTTTACCAGAATATTTACGAATCCGGTAGCTGCAATTATCGCAGTCGGAGTGATGATACTGCCGTCGCTTTATGCGTGGTTTAACATACAGGCAAGCTGGGACCCATATGGAAGTACAAATAACCTGTCGGTAGCAGTTGCCAACGCAGATAAAGGAACCACTGTTCAGAAATTAAAACTGAATGTGGGGAAGAACATTATAGAGAGTCTCGCAGAAAACGACCAGATAGGATGGGAGTTTACAGATAAAGAAGAGGCGCTTGAGGGAGTCCGCAGTGGAAAATATTATGCAGCGGTGGTAATCCCGGAGGATTTCAGTAAGAATATGACCAGTATTCTAAAGCCTGAGATTAAGCGTCCACAGATTGAATACTATGTAAATGAAAAAAAGAATGCCATTGCTCCTAAGATTACGGATAAGGGAGTAAGCGTTATTCAGCAGATGGTAAACAAGACCTTTATTTCAGAGAGTGTTACCGTTATCGGAGACATGATTTTAGGTCTTGCCGGAGAAGAAGGAAGCGGACTAGACAGGAAACTTTTAGAAAATGTAGAATTAGGAGACAATATCCAGCATGTGGAAGATACGATTGCAGCATTGACAGAACTGAATGCTTCGATTGACAATATGGTCTCTACCATTGATGCATTTCAGGCGACGGCAGATGCTATGGATGAATTACAGAAGTTAGTAGCCACAACCGTAGATTCTGTGTCAGAAGCCTCAAAAGGGGTGCAGTCCGATGGAATTGACACCGGCGGTTCGCTTATGGATGCGGCGGAATCTGTTGCAGATTCTGCCGAAAGTACATTGAGCAGCATCAGCTCGATGTTAGATGGGATGTACAGCAGTCTTGAGGATTTAGAGACGGTTATCTCGTCACAGGATAGCCAAAAGGCAGTCTCAATTTTAGAGACCTTAAAATCCCAGGCAGGGGAGATACAAAATATCAGCAGTAAGCTGTCAAATACCTTAAAAGACAATGAATATCTGTATCAGATACAGGCGGTGCAGGAAGTAGTAAAGAAGTTAGAAGGAGTCAATACCAGACTTGGCAATTTTACGACTGCAGCGGATAAAATGATTAGTGATATTCAGAATTCAACAAAACAGGAGGCGGTGTTACAGGAACTTGAACAGTTAAAGGGTTTTATAACCGAATGTCAGGAACTTACCGATGCGGCAAAGGGATTATTTGGTGTGGATACCAGAGCACAGATAGATGAGGCTGCATCAAAGGCAAATGAACAGATTGGAAATGTAAAACAGGCGGCATCTTCCATTCAGGCAATCGGTCCGGCGGCAGAAGCAACGATGGAAAGTGTCAACAATGCTATGGATTCTCTTGGAACTTCCATAGAATCCATGTCAAAAGTGTTGGTACGTTCTCAGAAGTTGATTACCAACGGAATCACAGAATTAGAGACTTTGAAAGGATTGCTAAAAGAGATTGATAAGCAGAAAAATATAAGTATTTCCGAGGCAATCGAAAATTTTGTGCTTACGAAGTTTGGCGTAGATTTAAAAGACTATAAGAACAGTCCCGAAAGTGTGGGAGATTTTCTCTCTTCGCCGGTGGAATTAAAGACACACAAGATCTTTCCGATTGAAAACTACGGCTCTGCTTTAGCTCCGTTCTATTCCATTTTAGCCATGTGGGTAGGTGGGCTGATTTTAGTAGCTATTTTAAAATGCAGGGCAGTCAATGACAAAGATCTGAATGTGGAGAACTATAAACCTTTTGAACTTTACATTGGCAGGTATCTTATCTTTATGATTTTTGGAGTGATACAGAGTGTGATTGTCTGTTTAGGAGATTTATATCTGTTAAAGATTCAGTGTCTGTATCCGGGAAGATTCATTTTTGTAGGAGTCGTGGCGGGGATTGTATTTTCCAATATTATCTACACCCTGACCATTACCTTTGACGATGTAGGAAAGGCGATTGCCGTTATTTTACTGGTATTGCAGGTGGCAGGTGCCGGAGGTACGTTCCCGATAGAGGTTACACCGGAATTTTTCAATGTCATCAATCCGTTTCTGCCTTTTACCCATGGTATGAATGCTATGAGAGAGGCGGTAGCAGGATTGTA
>JBJELL010000375.1:0-5932 GCA_051879115.1 Lachnospiraceae bacterium | reverse complement strand
AAGATAAGTATGGCAATCGTCAGGATTACACTTCGGACGAGGAACATAAGATGGACTATCCGCTTGCGGTCCTTGTCAATGAAAACAGTGCCAGTGCATCGGAGATTTTTGCAGGAGCCATCAAAGATTACAAGTATGGAACCTTAATAGGAACCAAAACCTTTGGAAAGGGAATTGTACAGAGTGTACGTCAGCTCTCCGACGGAAGTGCAATCAAGCTGACAATAGCAAAATACTATACACCAAACGGCAATTATATTCATGAAGTCGGTATTGAACCGGATGTGGAATTGGAATATAATTACACAGGTGATAAAAATGCAGACTATGACAAGAGCAAAGACAATCAGATTCAAAAGGCATTAGAAGTTTTAGAATCCGATATGGCAAAAGGCAATTAGTCTGTAAAATACCGCCGGGATTTTGGGAGAAGTACCCATATTCCCGTTGCGGACATTGTATATTTCATAGAAAGAAGGTGGCATTTTGGTAGAATTAGACCAGTTTAAAACAGAATTAAACAGCTATAAAGAACCACTATGTGAAGTGAGGGATTCACTTTGACCTCGCCAATAAGGAAAAGAGGATAGAAGAGTTAGAACGTGAGATGGAAGCACCGGACTTTTGGGACGATACCGAAGTCTCACAAAAGAAAATGAAAGAGTTAAAAAGCTATAAGGATGATGTAGAGGTATACCAGCAGTTAGAAAACGGCTACGAAGACATCGAGACCTTAATTGAGATGGGTTATGAGGAAAACGATGCATCGATCATTCCCGAAATTGAAGAAGAACTGTCCCGTTTGAAAACAAACTACGAAGAACTTCGTATCAAGACACTTTTATCCGGTGAGTATGACAAAAACGATGCAATCCTCTCACTCCACGCAGGAGCAGGCGGAACCGAATCCTGTGACTGGGCGGCAATGCTCTTTCGTATGTACAGCCGTTGGGCAGCAGATAAAGGCTATCAGTTAGAAGTCTTAGATTCCCTCGACGGAGATGAAGCCGGAATCAAATCCATTACCTTTCAGATTAGCGGAGAAAATGCATATGGCTATCTGAAATCCGAAAAAGGGGTACACCGTTTAGTACGTATCTCCCCATTTAATGCAGCGGGTAAACGACAGACTTCCTTCGTATCCTGTGACGTTATGCCGGATATAGAAGAGGACTTAGACATTGAAATAGCAGATGATGATATCCGCATAGACACCTACCGTTCTTCCGGTGCCGGTGGTCAGCATATCAACAAAACCTCGTCTGCAATCCGTATCACCCATCTTCCAACCGGAATCGTGGTACAGTGCCAGAATGAACGCTCCCAGCACATGAACAAAGACAAGGCAATGCAGATGTTAAAGGCAAAACTCTATCTGCTAAAACAGGAAGAAAACGCAAAAAAAGCTGCGGACATCCGCGGCGATGTAACGGAAATCGGTTGGGGAAATCAAATCCGTTCCTACGTTTTACAACCATATACCATGGTAAAAGACCATCGAACCAATGAGGAGACCGGGAATGCAGACAGCGTGTTGGATGGGAAAATTGATATCTTTATGAATGCGTATTTGAAGTGGATTGCGTTGAAGTAGAGGGAAAAGAAGGTTGAGTTGACAATCTGTACAGATTGTCAACTCGATTTTTAATTGCAGTCAAAAGTGTCCGGACAAGTCTCATATTCCACAAAAGCAAAAATCCCAAAAAAACATATTGCATTCTACCCTGTATATGTGATATTATCTTTCTTACGAGCACAGATGTATTTCTGACACAAACACAGGAGGAGTACGATGGAAGAAAAAGTCTCATACTTTGTCTTAAAAGAAAAAGCGGTACCTGATGTCCTGCTTCGGGTGGTAGAGGCAAAAAGACTTTTGGAATCGGAAAAAGTCGTATCTGTACAGGAAGCGACAGAACGCGTAGGTATCAGCAGAAGTTCTTTTTATAAATATAAAGATGATATCTTTCCTTTCCACGACAACAGCAAAGGAAAGACCATTACAATGGTAATTCAGATGGATGATGAGCCGGGACTTTTGTCTGTGGTCTTAAAGACCGTAGCGGAGTATCATGCGAATATTTTAACGATACATCAGAGTATTCCGGTGAATGGGATTGCATCCCTGACACTGAGTGTCGATGTACTGCCGGAAACGGGAGATGTCTCGAAGATGTTAGAGACCATTGAAGGTCATACAGGAATTCACTATTTGAAAATATTAGCTAGGGAGTGAAAAGATGATTAAAGTTGCAGTATTAGGATATGGAACCATTGGTTCTGGAGTGGTTGAGGTATTAGAGACCAACCGGGAACATATCATACAGACAGCAGGAGAAGAGATTGAAGTAAAATATGTATTGGATTTAAGAGATTTTCCGGAAGATCCAATTCAGGAAAAGATTGTACATGACTATAAAGTAATCGAAGAAGATCCGGAAGTAAAGATTGTAGTAGAAGCTATGGGCGGCGTAGAGCCTGCTTATACATTTGTAAAGGCAGCTTTACTTGCAGGAAAGCATGTAACCACTTCTAATAAAGCACTGGTTGCAAAGCACGGAGCAGAACTTCTGGCAATCGCAAAGGAAAGAGAACTGAACTTCTTATTTGAAGCCAGTGTCGGAGGAGGAATTCCGATTATCCGTCCTTTAGTATCTTCCCTTACCGCCGATGTAGTAGAAGAGATTACCGGCATTTTAAATGGAACCACGAACTACATGTTGACAAAGATGAGTGAAGAAGGTTCCGATTACAATGAAGTATTAAAGGATGCACAGGCAAAAGGATATGCAGAAGCAGACCCGACAGCAGATGTAGAAGGTTATGATGCCTGCCGTAAGATAGCAATTTTAACTTCCTTAGTCTGTGGCAAGACCGTAGACTTTGAAGAGATACATACAGAGGGTATTTCAAAGATTACCCCAACCGACATTGCATATGCAAAAGCAATGGGACGATCCATCAAGCTGCTTGCTACAAGCAGACTGGTAAATGGAGAATATTATGCAATGGTAGCACCGTTTATGCTAGGAGCAGAGCATCCGCTTTATAATGTAAACGATGTATTCAATGCAATTTTCGTACATGGTAACATGCTAGGAGATGCCATGTTCTACGGAAGCGGAGCCGGAAAACTTCCGACAGCAAGTGCGGTAGCAGCAGATATTGTAGACATTGTAAAACATATCAACCGCAACATCATGATTTCTTACAGTGATGAAAAATTAGAACTTTTAGATTATAAAAAAGCGGAAAACAGATACTTTGTCCGTACAACGGCAGCCGAAGATACGGTAAAAGAAATCTTTGGAAATGTTGCATTTATTAAAATCAAAGAGGCTTCAAATGAGACGGCTTTTGTAACAGAACAGATGAGTGAAGAAGCATATCTTGAAAAAGCAGAAAAACTTAGCGGTATCATTCAAATGATTCGCGTAGGTTAGGAGGCAGTTTTTGTGAAATATATAGTAGTATTAGGCGATGGAATGGCAGATGAGCCAATCGCAGAGTTAGGAGACAAGACTCCATTAGAATATGCCAAAACACCGATGATGGACAGTCTCGCAATGCGTGGAGAAATCGGAATGGTACATACCATTCCCGATGGCATGAAGCCGGGTAGTGATACGGCAAATCTTTCCGTACTCGGTTATAATCCAAGAAAATATTATTCGGGTCGTTCTCCATTAGAGGCATTGAGCATCGGGGTTCCAATGAAAGAGACAGACATTGCACTCCGCTGCAACATCGTAACCCTTTCTGAAGAAGAAGAGAATTACGAAGACCGTACCATCATTGACCACAGTTCCGATGAAATTAGCACAGAAGATGCCGCAGTCCTCTTAGAAGCGGTCAGAAAAGAATTAGAGACAGACATCTATCACTATTATGTAGGAACCAGCTATCGTCATCTTCTCATCTGGGATAAAGGTGAAGTAGTGGACTTAGTTCAGCCTCACGATATTTTAGGACAGAAAATCGGTGATAAACTACCGGAAAATCAGGATTTAAGAGAGATGATGAAAAAAAGCTATGATATATTAGTAAATCATCCAATCAATATAGAACGTAAGAAAAAAGGGTTACACCCTGCGAACTCCTGTTGGTTCTGGGGAGCAGGAACCAAACCATCCCTGTCCTCCTTTGAGGAAAAAACAGATAAAAAGGGAGCTATGATTTCTGCAGTAGACCTGTTAAAGGGAATTGCAGTAGGAGCTTCCATGAAAGTCATTACCGTAGAAGGTGCAAACGGAGGACTTCATACCAACTATGAAGGAAAAGCCGAAGCTGCTGTGAAAGTACTGACAGAGGATGGATATGACTTTGTATACGTTCATGTAGAGGCACCGGATGAGATGGGACATCAGGGAAGTGTGGAAAAGAAGGTAAAAGCCATTGAGAATTTAGATGAAAGGGTTATTTGCCCGATTGTACAGGGACTGAATGATGCTGGAGAAGAGTATCGCCTTTTGGTTCTTCCAGATCATCCGACTCCAATTTCCATCCGCACCCACACCGCAGACAATGTACCATATCTGCTCTATGACAGCAGAAAAGAAGCAAATCAATCCTGGCATTACAATGAAAAAGAAGCAGCAAAGACAGACAACTTCGTAGAAGAAGGTCATAAGCTGATTGATTATCTTTTTTCATAGGAGTGGCAGGTTAAGAATAAGATGTAAAACATCTAGGAGGAAGTTATGCTGATAGTTAAGAAGTTCGGTGGAAGTTCCGTCGCCGACAAAGAAAGAATTCTAAACGTTGCGAGAAGATGTGTAGAAGATTACAAAAAAGGCAATGACGTTGTCGTAGTACTCTCCGCAATGGGAAAAACAACGGATCACTTAATTGAGATGGCACATGATATCAACCCAAGTCCATCTAAAAGAGAAATGGATATGCTCTTAGCAACCGGAGAACAGACTTCTGTTGCCTTAATGTCCATGGCAATGGCAACACTCGGTGTTCCATCTATTTCATTAAACGCATTTCAGGTAGCAATGCATACCTCATCTAAATATGGAAATGCAAGATTTAAAAGAATTGATTCAGACAGAATCCGTCATGAGTTAGACAATAAGAAAATTGTCATCATTACAGGATTCCAGGGAATTAACAAGTATGATGATATCACAACCTTAGGACGCGGAGGTTCTGATACAACCGCAGTTGCGCTTGCAGCAGCACTCCATGCAGATGCCTGTGAGATTTATACCGATGTAGAGGGTGTATACACAGCAGACCCAAGAGTTGTGCCGAATGCAAAGAAGATGAAAGAAATCACATACGACGAGATGTTAGAACTTGCAACCCTCGGAGCGAAGGTGTTACACAACCGTTCCGTAGAAATGGCGAAAAAATATGGAGTACAGTTAGTTGTCCGTTCCAGTCTCAATAATGCAGAAGGAACAGTTGTTAAGGAGGAAGTAGAAGTGGAAAGTATGCTTGTTAGCGGAGTTGCGGTAGATAAGAACGCAGCCAGAGTCGCATTAATCGGATTAAAAGATGAACCGGGAATTGCCTTTAAGGTATTTGATTTATTAGGAAAGAAAAACATCAACGTAGACGTAATCTTACAGTCCATCGGACGTGACGGCACAAAGGATATCTCCTTTACCGTAGCAAGAGATGACGTAGAAGAAGTAGAGAAACTCTTAGAGGCAAACAGAACAAGATTGACCTACAATACCATCAAGACAGATTCTACGGTAGCAAAAGTATCTGTAGTAGGTGCAGGAATGCAGTCAAATGCAGGTGTTGCAGGAATGATGTTTGAAGCACTTTACAATGTAGGGGTTAATATCCGTATGATTGCAACCTCAGAGATCAGAATTACAGTACTCATTGACGAAGCTGATGTAGACACAGCTACCAAAGCAGTACATGATAAATTCATAGAAGACTAGATGATGTTAAGAAAGGGACTGTCGAA
>JBJELL010000374.1:0-1532 GCA_051879115.1 Lachnospiraceae bacterium | reverse complement strand
AAAAGCTATAATTGCAGAATTAGCAAAGCCGGCAGAACTTCCTATAAAAAATAAAGACCATAGGTTAACAGGTAATTATACAGGGCATAGGGAATGTCATGTGTTGCCTGATTGGCTTTTGATATATTATGTTTCTGATGGAGAGATATACTTAGTCAGAACAGGAAGTCATGCAGACTTATTTGGGAAGTAGGAACTACACGAATAATCATTAATTTATATAACATACAAAAGGCATTATCGCAGAGATGTTGACATCCTGCGGTAGTGCTATTATTTTTTATTTAATACGAGGAAATCCTTTGGATTTCCTCGTATTAAATAAAAACGCTTCGCGAAGATGTGCACTCGCGTGAAAGGAAGATGTTAGCTAAAGCTGACTACGCTCAGCACGCAAAGTGTGTAGACTCCTCATGAGTGAGGGGTTGGGGAGTTGATGTGGGCTTGCTACTTTGTTATTAAGTTAATCTGTAATCCCAAAATATTCACAAAAAGCAGCCGAAATAGATGCAATGTCTTCCTTCGTATCATTTTCCATCCACACAATCGCAGTATTGAACAAAGCTCCGGTAAAGATATAGAGTCTGTATCTTTCTATGGAATGGATGGACATATTCCCGGCGTTTTCTTCATGAAACTGGTTCAGCCCATCTAAAAAGACGGAAGCAAAACCGGATTGATACAGATTCAAAAGATAATGCTTATATTTTTTAAAATAAGTAAAGGAACGTTCCACGTTTTTATAAGTGAGATAATTCGTCAATTCGTAGTCGGCAGTCTCTTTGAAATCCTCTAAAATATCAGAGACAAGGGTTGTTAGAATATCATCCTTGGAATCATAGTTCCGATAATAGGAAGCCCTTGCAACACCTGCCCTTGTTACAATATCGGTAACGGTAATCTTTGCAAAACTCTTTTCCTGCATCAGAGTAAAAAGAGCGGTGGTAATGCTGTTTTTTACCCTGAGATTTTCTTCTTTTCTCTTATCCATTTTAGTACGTTCATCCTTTTCTAAACAAAATTCCATCAATTTGTATCAGAAACAAAAAGGGGTTAAATGGCTCATATCAAGGTATTGTAAGATGTTCTATAATCTGATACATTTATATCTGATATAATTGTATCAGATTAAAAAGATATGTCAATGTAGAAGATAAATTGTTATGGAGAGATGAATATGAGAACAGCAATATTAACAGACAGTAACAGCGGTATTACGGTAGAAAAGGGAAAAGAGCTGAATATTTTTGTAATTCCAATGCCGGTCATCATCGATGGAGAGACGTATTATGAGAGTGTGGATTTTACACAGGAGAATCTCTATGAAAGTCTGAGACAGCACAGAGAAGTATCTTCTTCACAGCCGTCACCAGGTGTAATACTGGATATGTGGGATGATATATTTTCGCAGGGATATGAGGAAATCGTGTATATACCGATGTCCAGCGGTTTGAGCGGGACATGTCACAATGCCATGCAGATGTCTTTGGAATACGATGGACGGGTGCAGGTTGTAGACAATCACAGGATTT
>JBJELL010000373.1:0-1537 GCA_051879115.1 Lachnospiraceae bacterium | reverse complement strand
AATCCCAGTGTATCGTACCAATACAGAATCGTCTGGACATCCGTTGGTGTGAGCGGATGGCACATATATTTTTCTGCTACATGAAACATCATTTGAACATCTTCATTATTCTTTAGATGATCGATTTCATCCGGGGAATACTCCCGGCGTTTGCTCTGCTTATCAGGCAGAGTGGAAACACCCTGATTTTGTACAGGGGGTGCTGTATCCGGTAAAACGTCAGCAACAGGTGTGGTAGAAGATTCTTCCTTTGGATTAGAAGGAGAATCCGTAAAACAGATACTGGCCAATTCTCCATTCTCATCATATTCTAAATGCAGGAGATTTACCTTCTCCCAATATTTTAGAGCTCTTTTAATATCTTTTTCCGTATGCTCGAGCTTATCCGCCATTTTAGAAATGGACAATTCACTCTTGCTGCCGTTAATGCACCGAAGCAGGTAGAGATAGATTTTAACATATTCCCCGCTGGCATGAATCATATAATGGTCTATAAATGCATTCGGAACACAAGTCGCCATAATGGGACTGTCCGTATGTAAGGTTATATTTGACATGAAAACTCCCTCTTTCGTTTCCTTTTATCCGATTCGATATGTTGTGAATTATAGCACATCTATTTCAAATTGAGAAGTGCAATATTTTCGCCAAACTCTTGATAAATAAAGGGTTTGGCGATTGTGGATAATGTGGATAACTTTGTGTAAAACATTTATGGTAACTGCAATAAAAATATTTTTTTCCCGAAAAATGGGACAAACCCAAGAAAGAAAAAAATATTATGTAAATAAAAAAAATCCACATGAAGAAGCGGGTAAAAATCGGCTGCTCCATGTGGATAATGTGGATAACTACATACCAAGTAAATGTTCGCCCACATTTACAATGTCTCCGGCACCCATAGTTATCAACAGGTCTCCGTTCATACATTTTTTTAATAAAAAATTTTCTATTTCATCAAAAGAATGGAAATAATAAGCAGTCGTTCCCGCTTTCTTAAGCCTTTCCTGAATATCCCCGGAACTGATGCCTAAGGTATCCGTTTCTCTCGCGGCATAGATGTCAGCAAGTACTACGATATCGGCTAAAGAAAGTGCATCGGCAAATTCTTCAAGAAATGCCTTTGTCCTGGTGTAAGTATGAGGCTGGAAGACACAGACAATCCGATTGTGAGGATAATTCTTCGCAGCATTTAAGGTGGCACGGATTTCCGTTGGATGATGAGCATAGTCATCTACAATAGTCACCCCGCCTAAAACCCCTTTTTTCTCAAAACGGCGTCTTGTTCCGTGGAAAGCGGAAAGTCCCTCTACAATAGAAGCAGCCGGAATTCTCATCTGTACGGCAAGGGCAATAGCTGCAAGGGCATTCAGCACATTGTGTTCTCCCAGAATGGAAAGGGAAATTTTTCCAATAGAACCTTCTGGAGAGAACGCCTCGAAAGTAGCACAGCCATTCTCATCGTAAGAGAGGTCTTTGGCATAGAAGTCATTGTCATCCGACAGACCGTAAGTGATGACTTTTGCTAAAAGCCCAT
>JBJELL010000372.1:0-6025 GCA_051879115.1 Lachnospiraceae bacterium | reverse complement strand
ACGGATGACTGCTGACCCTACCTTCGGTCTTGGCATGAAACAGTTCGGCGGTACATTTGCTACGATTTCCGGTTCTGCATAATACTGCACTGCAAGGGAAAGTGCTCCGTAATCCTTTGTGCCCGGACCTACCTGCATCCTGTCGGCAACCTCTTTTTGAACCATAATTGTAATACTGTCAATTGGCACATGACTTTCAAATAGTCCCATAATAATCGGTGTCGTAATATAGTAGGGAAGATTTGCAACGACTTTTATCGGTCTACCATTGTTCTTCTCCCTTACTAAGGCTTCTATATCCACCTTTAAGATATCCTGATTGATCACATTTACATTATCGTAAGCACTTAAGGTATCTTCTAGAATAGGGATGAGATTCTTATCAATCTCTACGGCTGCCACCTCTCTTGCATTTTCACAAAGATACTGAGTCATAGTCCCGATACCCGGTCCAATCTCTAAGACGAAGTCCTCCTTCGTTATGCCTGCCGCATCGATAATCTTGTCCAATACATGGGTATCAATTAAAAAATTCTGCCCAAACTTCTTTTGAAAATTAAACTTATATTTCTGTAACACAGCAATGGTATTCTGTGGATTTCCCAATGTTGCCATATTTGTCCTCCTTATATGGAAAAGAGATTTTCTGCATTTTGGTACGTAATCTCTTCTACTGCTTCTTCTTTCATTCCTTTTAACTCTGCAATCTGTCTTACAACATAGGGAAGATACAAAGAGGAATTGCGTTTGCCACGGTATGGCTCCGGTGCCATATAGGGACAATCGGTTTCTAAGAGAATGTGCTCTATCGGGGTCTCTACAATCACTTCTTTTAACTTCTTAGCATTCTTGAAGGTAGAGACTCCTCCCACACCGATGTAATATCCCATTTTTACATATTCCCTTGCAATTTCTTTGGAATAGGAAAAACAGTGGATGACTCCCCTGCTGTTCTCTCTATGTTCCTGTTTCATAATTTCTAAGGTATCTGCTGCCGCCTCTCTAGAGTGGATAATTACCGGCAAATCGGCTTCTTTGGCAAGCTCTAACTGACGGACAAACCAGTCTCTTTGCAGTTTTTGAACCTCTTCTTCCTTATCCCAGTAGTAATCAAGTCCAATCTCTCCTACTGCCACCACCTTAGGATGTGACAACTGCTGCCCCATCCAGGAAAACAGTTCTTCATCCATGGTCTTTATATCACTTGGATGTACACCGATTGCCCCATAGACAAAATCATAGGTATTCATCAAATCAATGGTGGCCTCACAGGTCTTTTTGTCGCATCCAATGTTAATAATCTTATCAATGCCATTCTCCTGCATGGACAGGAGTAATTCCTCCCGGTCTGAATCAAATTTTTTATCGTCATAATGTGCATGTGTTTCAAATATCATTTTCTATCCTCTATCTTTTAATTTACATTTCTATAATAAAATACCGCTAACTGGGTTCTGTCTCTTAAAGAGAGCTTATCTAATACAGAACTAATATAGTTACGAACCGTCCCCTCACTTAAAAAGAGGGTGTTAGCAATCTCCTTATTACTCTTTCCAAGTGCTACCTGTTCTATAATCTCCTGTTCCTTTTTGCTGATATCGTATTTTTCATAGTCAAAACTTTCCCTGCTCTGGGAGAGAACCGGAATCTTATGAACCACCTCTCCGCCAAACACACTCTGCCCTCTCTCAACGGCTAAGAGTGCCGGAACGATTCCTTCAAAATCCTGCTTTAGTATATATCCTTTTGCCCCGATATTCAATGCCTTTACAATATATTCATCATCGGAAAAGGTGGTTAAAAACAGGATTTTTGCCTCGGGATATTTCTTTAAAATTATCTCTGCCGCCTCTAGTCCACTCATCTCTTTCATCTGAATATCCATAAGCAGAACCTCCGGCTGATACTCCTCGTAGAGAGCAACCGCTTCCTTTCCATCACTTCCGGTTGCCACAACTTCTATCTTTTTATCTGCTTCTAAAATGGTTTTTAAAGAGATTGCCACTAAACTGTCATCATCCACTATAATCGTTTTCATCTTTTCCCTCCACTTTTTGAATGGTTATCTGTATCTTGAATCCTTCATCTGTATGAATATGTATAATTCCATGCAATGCTTCTACCCGTTCTCTCATGTTCACAAGCCCGATTCCGGACTCTGCATTTTTTCTTATATTTGTCCCGTTATCCTCAATACTCAACTGATAAAAGGCAGGATGTTCTCTGAAAATCACTTCTATTTTATCTGCATTGCTGTGTTTTACAATATTAGACATCGCTTCCTTCACCGTGGCAATAAAACAGTATTTCACCTTTCTTGGAATCGGTTCTGTCATATCGTATTCTAAGTGAAAGCGGTAATTTTCCCTCATTTCTTTTGTGGCTTCTAGAACTGCCTGCTTTAAGTCGATAGCATCATCGTGTAAATCATGAACGCTTTCCCGGATATTATTCATTGCCGTATTTAAGGTATCATTGACACTTACAAGTTGCTGGTGGATTGGTTCTTCCTTGTACACCGTAGACAATGCTCCCATCTGTAAGATAGAACGTGAAAGCATATGACCTACATTATCATGAATCTCCCTCGCTATCCTGTTTCGCTCCCGCAGTGTGGCTAAGTGAATCTCATAATCCTGCTTTTCCATCAGTTCCCGGTTTCTCTCACTCATTAAAAGGTTCAGCTCTGTGCTGGTATCTCTCAGATGTATGATATCCTCGGTAAGGGTCTCTACCCGTTTTGTCTTAATTGCCATGACAACGGCTAAGACAGAGGCTAAAATCCAAAGGGCAATCTCCCATTCCTCATAAAGTTCTAATGCAAAACACATCGGGAGAATCCCAATTACCCCATAATATGCCTGATATCTTCCACTATCATAGAACAGCAGGGGAAGAAAAAAGGTAAATGCAGGCTCCATCAAGCAGAGCAGAAAATAGACTGCCCATATTCCTATCACAATTTTTTTCTTTGACGCATAAATAGCAGATGCAGCCATAATCAATGCAATTAATACCACCAATACGGGAAGCAGGCTGTCCTTTATCTGAGCTGCTAAGAGAATTCCAAGTGCCCACAATATGGTTTTATCTATAATCTGTAACATCTATATTCCCTTTCATATATGACAAATGTCATATCATCTTCTGACACAGTTCACTACCTCTTTTTTACCTGTTTTATTATACTACAATCAGAATCAAATAGAAATAAGAAGGAGGAATTACCATGAGCGTACCTGTTGTAAAAGTGGAAAATCTGGTAAAACGTTACAAAGAACTGGTTGCTGTTGACCATTTTAATCTGAATATAGAAGAAGGCGAAGTCTTAGGTCTCTTAGGTCCAAACGGTTCCGGTAAGACTACCACCATTAACTGCATCCTTTCCCTTCTCACCTACGACAAGGGAACCATTGAGGTCTTTGGTAAAGAGATGAGGCCAGACAGCTATGACATCAAACGCCAGATTGGTGTGGTCATGCAAAACGTAGCTGTCTTCGATGAATTGACTGTCTATGAGAACATTGATTATTTTTGCAGTCTCTACATAAAGGATAAGGCACTTAGAAAACAATATGTGGAAGAAGCCATCTCCTTCGTAGAGCTTGGGGATTACAGGAAGTTCTATCCGAAGAAATTATCCGGCGGTCTTTTAAGACGTTTAAATATCGCCTGCGGCATTGCCCATAAACCAAAACTGATTATCTTAGATGAACCTACCGTTGCCGTTGACCCGCAAAGCCGTAACAAAATCTTAGAGGGCATCTTAGAGTTAAACCGTCAGGGAGCAACGATTATCTATACTTCACATTATATGGAAGAGGTGGAACAGATTTGCAGCCGTATTGCCATTATGGATAAGGGAAAGAACTTAGCCACCGGAACCACCGATGAACTAAAACAGATGATTAAGAAAAAAGAGATTATCTCTATCGATATTCTTGATTTCCCGGAGGAAGAGTTATCTGCTATCCGCGATATAAAAAATGTCTATGATGCCTCTTATGAGAATCACAAACTGACAGTTCTTTGCAGCGGCGGAAAACACAACCTGATTCATATTTTAGACCACTTACAGTCGAAAGATATTTCCTTTGGCAGAGTCTATTCCGAACTTCCAACGCTCAACGATGTCTTTTTGGAAATGACCGGAAAAGAATTACGGGATTAAGGAGGAATTACTATGTTTCAGATATTTCAGTACAGCTTAAAACAGCTTATCAGAAACCGTGCGGAAGTATTTTGGATTATTTTCTTTCCGATTATACTTGGCACCATGTTTAAAATAGCATTTTCTAACCTGTCTGCCGATGAGAACTTCCAGACCATTCCGGTTGCTGTCATAAATGAAGAAGGCAGCATGTCAGATGCTTTTGTAACCATTGCCGATGAACTGAGCAAAGGGGAAGAACCGTTTTTAAAGGTTCTCTACTGTGATGAAGATGAAGCTCTTCGCCTCTTAAAAAATCAAAAAATAGACGGTATTATCTATGCCGGGGATACCATTTCCCTCACCGTTTCTTCCGATATGGGAAATGCCGCCTTGAACCAGAGTATTTTACAGACCTTTGTTGAGGAATACCAGATGAATTATCAGGCTATCAGCGAGATTGCCATGACCAAACCGGAAAAACTTCCGGAGGTTTTAGGTATTATGGAAGAATCCACCTCCTATAATAAGAATGTTTCCTATAGCAGAGGTAACACCGATACCTATGACCAGTATTTTTATAATCTGATTGCTATGGTCTGTATGTATACCGGAATAGCGGGATGTTATATTGCGATTCACAATCAGGCAAATCTTTCAGCACTGGGTGCTCGCAAAAATATTTCTCCGACCCATAAAATGAAACAGATTACCGGAGAGTTAATTGCAAATATCCTTTTACGATTCCTCTGTGTTCTGATTTCTTTTGCCTATATTGTTCTTGTACTAAAGATTGATTTGACCACAAGACTTCCTTTTGCCATCCTGTCTATCTTTGTAGGCTGTATGACCGGCATGACTTTTGGTTTTTTCCTCGGTGCTATCGGTAATCTTTCCGAGAACCTGAAAATCGGTATTCTCATGTCCGTTACTATGGTGGGAAGTTTCTTAAGCGGTCTGATGATAGGAAGCATGCGGATTCTAGTAGAGACCTTCTGCCCGATTATTAATAAAATCAATCCTTCCGCATTGATTACAGACACCTTTTATTCTCTGGCAATTTATGATACTCTCGACCGTTACGCCAGAAATATAATTACTCTCATCATCCTTTCCATCTTTTTTACCATTGGTGGATTTTTGATGACAAGGAGGAAGAAATATGCAAACATTTAAAACTTTTTTTAAAATCGCAAAAAAACAGCTCCCAGCCTGTACACTCTATTTTGGTATCTTTCTAGTTCTCATGTTTTTAATGAGCTTTGCCGCAAAAGACTCCAATGAAAGCCAGTACAAGACCTATTCTTTGGATATCAGTGTCATAGACCTTGACAATTCTACGGCAAGTGAGGGATTTATCGATTATCTCGACTCCGTACATGAATTAATACCGATGGAAAATGACGGAGAGATGATTCAGGACAGCCTTTATTATTATAAGGTGGACTATGTGCTGACAATCCCAAAAGGATTTGAAAAATCTCTCCTTGCCGGAGAGACTAAAAATCTGGTAGAAAGCTCTAAGCGATTAGACAGTGCTTGCGGATTCTTCGTAGATGAACAAATTGACCAGTACTTAAAGACGCTTCGCATCTATCTCGCCGGAGGAGACTCTGTAAAGGAGGCTTCCAAAAAGACCTTTGACTCCGTGAAAGACTGTGAAGAAGTTACAAGTCTTTCTTTTGAAAAAGAAGAACATGATTCTAATATTATGATGTTCTACTATTTTCAATATATGCCTTACATCCTGCTTGCAGTTATTGTCCTGGGACTCTCTCCGATTCTGATTATCTTTCGAAAAAAGGATTTGAAGAACAGATTGGATTGTTCCTCCCTGCACCAGATGGATAAGACCTTACAGATAAGTTTGGGATG
>JBJELL010000371.1:0-1541 GCA_051879115.1 Lachnospiraceae bacterium | reverse complement strand
AAAAAAGAGATGAGATTTCTCCCACCTCTTTTTTGAATCATCTGATACTCTGTTCGGATTGTTTCTTATGCCTCTTCGTCTACACTTTCTGCTTTTTCCGTTCCATTTTTCCATGCATCGAATTTCTCGATGACAGCATCGTAGGTTCTGCTTGAAATATCCGGAAGATCTTTTCCCCAGGCTGCTGTTGCCTGTTCAAATCCTTTCTTAAAAGCTGCTAACATATCATCCGCTTTTTCAGGGTCTCCACCACTTAAGGCTTTGGCAAATTCTACAATACGATCTGAAGTCTGTTCTACACCCCAGTAGCCATCTTCTGCAATATCTGCCTGTGCCTGTGCTTTAACTTCAGGACTTACGGTATAATCACCGCTTGCTAAGAAAGACCAGATAGAGTCAGCCTGTCCAATCTTAGTTCCCTGCTTTCTCATCATGTCTTCAACAATGCCGCGAAGCTGTGCTGTTCTATTCTCTGCATCTGTTTTCAGTTTCTGAATAATAGCGGAATTATCCGCTTTATAATTTCCTTCTGTCTGCGTGCTCTTTTCGTAAATTACACCTTGTTCCGTATAATGGGAAGTCTCTGTTTTTTTCTCTGTGTTGTCTTTTTTTACAACAGTCTTGCTCTCATAGCTGGTACTTCCTGCGTATGCTGCTGTTACATTACTAATTGTACTCATCTTTCATCCCTCCGTGGTTGTTTATACATTGTTCTTTGCAAAATAAGAAAGCTCCGCTTTTCTTATTTATAGTATCGGTCATTTTCCCCTGATACTTTAGGATTATTCTTCTTTTCTCCACTCTTTTATCATTGCAATTTCTCTTGCATAACCCTCGTCGTCATTTGGCGTCTCTAGAATAAATGGAAGATGAAGTAATTTTTTATGGGTTGCAATCCGTTTCATCGCCTCCATTCCAATACAGCCTTCCCCGATTTTAGCATGGCGGTCTTTGTGGCTCCCGCATGGATTGAGACTGTCGTTAAAATGAATTGCTTTTAGCCGCTCTAAACCGATGACTCTGTCAAATTCTTCTAAGACTTCATCGAAATGATTTACAATATCATACCCGCCGTCCCAAACATGACAGGTATCAAGACATACTCCTATCTTGTCCTGTAATTCTACCTTATCCATAATGGCTTTTAATTCCTCAAATGTTCTTCCCACTTCACTTCCCTTTCCTGCCATTGTCTCAAGAAGTACCGTGGTGGTCTGTTCTTCTTTTAGTACCTGATTTAACAAGTCTGCAATCAGTTCAATGCCCTTTTCTGCTCCCTGTCCTACATGAGAACCCGGATGAAAATTATAATAATTGCCCGGGGTATATTCCATTCTCTTTAAATCGTCTTCAAACATGGTAAATGCCAGTTCTCTGATATCTTCTTTTGCGGCACAGGCATTCATCGTGTAAGGTGCATGGGCTACTACCTTCCCGAACTCTTCTTTTTTGGCTGTTTCTAAATATTTTTCCACATCCTCCGGTTTGATTTCTTTTGCTCTTCCTCCTCTTGGATTGCGGGTAAAAAATGCAAAGGTATT
>JBJELL010000370.1:0-1545 GCA_051879115.1 Lachnospiraceae bacterium | reverse complement strand
GTGTTCCCTGTCCGAACAGGTATGCATCCAATTCTGAAAAATTCCCCATAGCGTTTCCCTCTTTCCTTACTCTTCAAAATCTTTTTCCCGCAAAATCTTGCTGTCACTCTGACCGTGGCGTTTTGTTGTAAAAGCACTAAATGCCTTTTTAAATCCACCCTTCTCAGAGTTGGCAACTGCTTCATCTACAATATCTTTTACTTCAAACAGGGTCGTCGCTTCATCTAGTTTTTCGATACTGCTGATACGGTTATAAAGTGCCAGTATTCCCATCTCATCAATCTCATATTCCAGTTCCTCTGCATAGGATTTTGCAAATTCTACCAGTTCATCAATTGAAAAGATTGGAATATTAATTCTTTCCGTGAATTTCTTCGCAAATTCTTCATCTCTTCCGAGTGCCTTACGGATTCCCTCTTTTGTATCTTCTAAAATTACCAGCATTCCTGCCGTATCCTGAGACATCTGAAGAGCCATTTTTACTGCGGTCTCACGGTTGATATCTCCTGCCTTTTCAATAATCAGGCAGCCTCCACGGACTTTCTTTAACAAGTCCGGTATATCCTTTTGATTTAAAGAAGATGCTTCAATCTTTCCTACCTTACCGTCTACCTGTCCGGTCTCTTCTTGAATCACCTTAATCAAATTGGTTGCAAGAACGGTCTTACCGCTTCCCGGTCCTCCCTGGATGATAATATTTCCACCGGAAGAACTCATGCTTTTTCCGATTCTTTTCTTCACTCCGGTTAATACCTGGCAAAGCTGCTGTTCCATTCCCTGAATCGGTACAAAATAGGAGAATATCTCCTTTTGTTCCTCTGTCAAACGGGTCTTTACTTCCTCGTCTTCTAATACCTCTTCCGGTATCTGAATAGCTGGAAGCTCTTCCTCTTCTTCCTGCTCCATCCACTCCTGGGCGGAATCTATAGTCTGCGGAATTTCTTCATCCTTGAATAACTCTTCCGGTTCTATTGTCACCTCAGGGAGCGGCTGCTCCATAGAAGGTTCTGCTTCCACCATCTGTGTATCCTGCTGAATTTCTTCCTGTGGTACTTTTGGTGCCTCTTTTGAAGAAGTCTCTTCCTGTATCATCTGGTCAATGCTGCTGTTTTCTATGGATAATTTTTCAATTTCTCTTGAGAGAATATTGTTCACATCCTGAAACAGCTTTGCGGTTTTCTCATCTTTTTCCGGCATATCCTGCAAATACTCCTGTTCCAATAATTCTTTTGGCGACAGTCCTGCATTCAACTGTGGAATCACATCCACAAGTCTCTCCATGATATCTTCTGCTTCCTTGAGAGCTCTTGCTTTTGCGGATTCTAATTTCCGCTGCTGTGCTTCCTGTAATGCCGTTTCCGCCGCACGTTTGGTCTTTTCCCATTCCTCCAGTACATCCTGGATACTCATCTGTCCCGTAATCTGTCTTTCTACCATCGGGTCCTTCGGAACGTATAGACTAATCTGTCCGTCGGAATCTTCGGCTAACAATTCCTTAAAGTTAATCTTCAAAGAACCGTCTATTTCTTCATCTGTTTCAATATG
>JBJELL010000369.1:0-6067 GCA_051879115.1 Lachnospiraceae bacterium | reverse complement strand
CAACCTCCATAAAAAAATCCACTATACTTGTGTTTCTATTAGTATAGCGGATTTTCGGTTAAATTACAATTTTACAACTGCTTCTTATTTTTAGAAAGATTTAATTTATTCTCTGTTCCATTCAAAAGCCGTTTAATGTTCGCCCGATGTCTCCAGATTGCCATTAGGGCAAAGATTGCACCCAGTACATAGATTTCCGACAAGTATGTATCTGCAACCGGAAGATAGCCGGACTGACCAAACACCACCAGTTCAATGAAAAATACACTCACTAAAAGAATCGAACCAAGGGAAACATATTTTGTAAGCAGTACCACCACGATAAAAAGTCCGATACAAAGAGGTGCCATCTGCCAGTGGAACGCCAGAATCACACCTGTGGTACAGGCAATCCCCTTGCCGCCTTTAAACTTCATATAAAAAGGATAATTATGTCCCAATACCGCACCCAGTCCGGTATACATCGCTAACAGCTTTATGGTATCGGGATATTGCTCATGGAAAATCAGCCATGTCAAAAGGATTGCCAGAACGGCTTTTCCACAATCTCCCACAAAGGTAATCGCTCCCGCTTTCAATCCCAGAGTACGCAGGGTGTTCGTGGTTCCTGCATTTCCGCTTCCATATTTTCGGATATCAATATGCTGTGTCTTTCCATAGATATAACCTGTCTGGAAAAGTCCCGCCACATAACCAATCAGAACACACAGAATTCTACTCACAATCACAGTTATCCCTCCTTTCGCTCCCGGATAATGAACTTCAAAGAGGTTCCCATGAAGCCAAAAGCATCCCTGATACGATTCTCAATATATCTGGTATAAGAGAAGTGCATCAGCTTCTTGTCGTTGACAAAAATAACAAAGGTCGGCGGTTTTACCGCTACCTGGGTAATATAGTAGAGTCTTAAACGTTTTCCCTTGTCAGACGGCGGCTGCTGCATTGCCACTGCCTCTGTCATAATCTCATTAAGCACTCCTGTGGCAATTCTCATGGAGTTGTTCTCTATTACCACATCAATCATTTCAAAGATGCGGTGCATTCTCTGTCCGGTCTTTGCAGAAATAAAGATAATCTCTGCATATGGCATAAAACTTAGAATCTGACGAATTTTATCCGTATGCTCTTTTACCGTCTTATCATTTTTCTCAATGGCATCCCATTTATTGACCGCAATAATAATTCCCTTTCCCCTGTCATGGGCAATTCCCGCAATTTTTGCATCCTGCTCTGTAACACCTTCTGTCGCGTCAATGACAATCATGACCACGTCGGAACGCTCGATTGCCGTGACAGCACGGATAATACTGTATCGTTCAATCTCCTCTTTAATTTTGTTTTTACGGCGCAGTCCTGCCGTATCAATAAATACATAGTCCTTCCCATTGTATTTGATATTCGTATCAATGGCATCGCGGGTTGTACCTGCAATGTCAGAGACAATCACACGCTGTTCTCCTAAAAGGCGGTTAATCAGAGAAGATTTTCCCACGTTTGGTTTTCCAACAATGGCAATCCTTGGTCTTTCGTCCTCTTCGGCATCTCCTACTCCCTGTGGAAAGTGTTCAATGACCACATCTAAAAGGTCTCCGATTCCCAGACGGGAAGCCGCGGATACCGGAACCGGATCTCCAATTCCCAGATTGTAGAATTCATAGACATCCGCCATATATTTATCAAAATTATCCACTTTATTGACTGCAAGGATGACAGGTTTCTTTGAACGTCTCAACATATCTGCCACCTTAGAGTCCGAATCCTGAAGTCCCTGGCGTACATCGGTGATAAAAATAATTACATCCGCTGTCTCTATGGCAATCTCTGCCTGTTCTCTCATCTGTGATAAAATAACATCATGGCTGTCCGGCTCAATTCCTCCGGTATCAATCAGGGTAAATGATTTGTCCAACCAGTTTACCTCTGCATATATTCTATCCCGGGTCACTCCCGGTGTATCCTGCACGATGGAAATTCTCTCCCCTGCTAATACATTAAAAAGAGTTGATTTTCCCACATTCGGCCGCCCTACAATCGCTACTACCGGCTTACTCATATGCATTCTCCTTTTCTTCTATATTCATTCGCTTGATTTTACAATAACTCATATTTCTTGTAAAGCATTTTTTCTCCCACTATTTGTTAGTTTACAATAAAAAGAGAGGAATCACAACCCTTGGATTATGATTCCCCTGTATTTGCAAATTATGACCTATTGAAACTGTTTCTTCTCTTCATAAGTAAGAAGTTTATGGGTCTTATCCATAATTTTGCTCTCATCTAAGACTTCTAATATATGCTTACAGTCTGTATTTATCTCTATATAGGTACTGCTGCTCTTCCATTCTTCTCCCGGATAATACTCTTCCCCGAAAAATTTATTAGTCATATCTGCAATTCCTTTTGGATTATAATAATCAATCGTTACCGATGTATTATAAGTCTTTTTCTCATCCCTCAAATAGGAAACTTCTTTTAGATTTCCTTCCTTTATATCTTTTTTCAGAGCTTTATAAAAGTCTTCCACATATTCACTTCCAATATTGATATCCTCATATTCTTTTGTAGTAGTGTTGTAAAGGTTTACTGATACTCTTGTTGGTGATGCAGTCTTATAATTTGCTCCAAAATGGTATTTCATGTAATTTTCATATTTCTTTTCCTTTTCCACAGCCCAGTGCAGTGCGGAATTTTCCTCGTTATAGTATTCCTTAGTAAATGGAATCTCATAGTTTCTTTCTAAAGTGGTTCCATCCTTATAGCAGTAACGAAGTGTCAGACTTGTAATTTTTCCATCCTGACATTCTTTTTGCAGTTTTTCTTTGGAATTAAGAATTGCTTTGTGGATGGCAATGATTTCTTCAATTTTCTCCTGCTTCGTCTCCTCCATTGGAAAATCCATGTACACAAAGACACTTTTTACTTCTTCTGCCTTTGGCACCTTCTTCTCAATGCCGAACACATCCTGATGCGTTCCAATAATAATCACAAACATCACTAAGATGGTAGCGGCACATTCCCCAAATTTCTTTTTAGAAAATACCTTAAATTTCTTTTCTAACAACATCTGTGAGATAAAGAATACCAATACCGCACAGACTGCTGCCATAATCAGTACTACCGGAAGGTTTTCTTTCCGAAATGAACTCTTCCTAACCCATGCTGTTCCCGCTGCCGCAACACCGGAAAAGAGAATCGTACTTCCCCAGCGAAATATTGGTTTTAGCCATTTTCTTGTAATAAAGTCTCCAACCGTCTCTAAATCTCTTCTCTTATAGATGAATAGACCTATCATGGCGAAGATAATTCCTATCACCGCATAGACTGCCACTTCCTTTTCTCCTGTAATATTGGCTAAATAGCCGCTATCCTCTTTATAGACACAGGTAATCTTTGCATTTTTAATCATCCAGTACATCGGAGAAAGGACACTGCTTTTTCCGGAATCTGCCACAATGCTTTCCGATATTCCAAAGTTCAACTGCGACGCTAATGCCACAATCATAAATCGAATTGCCATATAGAGATAATTAGCAATAAAGAAAAATATCGGCATTGTAAAAAGCTGGCCTGTCATCATTCCTATCATGACTGCCATGGAGTAGGCAAAGAAGCTCATTCCCATGACCATTAACAGCCATACCAACAGATATTCAGGATGTTTGATTCCCTTTGCAAGGCACACAAAGATGGTTATAAAAAAGGTGAAAATCTGAGGCAGGAATAAAAACAGCAGACCGGAAAAGTAATTCGTCACATAAAGCTCTGTACGGCTTACCGGAAAGGCGTGCATCATATTCGCACTTCTTGGCGTATACATATAATAAAATACTGCCATGGCACAGATGACTGCTGCTACAAAAATAACTCCGGCATGCATGGAATTTTCCAGACTCATCAGATAATCACAGTACTGCTGCTCTTTTAATTCCGCTGCCGTCAAGCCTGATCTGTACATAGTTCCCATCAGCATACTAAAAGGAAGCATTGCAATTAAAACCAAAGTATACAGAGCCCACAGCGGCCAGAAATGAGCCATATTTTTCTTAAATATCGTTCCGTTAAAACAGGATGTCTTTGACTGCATAATCCGCACCTCCTAACTCATAGATAAAGATTTCTTCCAAACTAAGGGGTAATACATCCATCAAAAGAGGATTCATTGCCGCAAGCTGAGCTTTCGCCTGCTCCGGCTCACCTTTTACAATCATCGTATACACTCTTCCGGTGTTTATCATGTGCAGCACTTCAAAATCCCCGGAGAGTTTTGGCATATCCGACTGAAATGCCACCTGTATCTTGCAGACACTTCCCTGCAAATCACTTAAGGAACGCTCTACCATGACCTTTCCATGATTCATAATTCCAACATGGTCACATACGTCTTCTAACTCCCTTAGGTTATGAGAAGATACTAGAACCGTCGTTCCATATTCCGTTACATCCTGTAAAATCAGGCTCCAAATCTGTCTTCGCATAACCGGGTCTAAACCATCCACCGGCTCATCTAAAATCAGTATTTCCGGGCGGCAGCTAATGGCAAGCCAGAACGCTACCTGCTTTTGCATTCCTTTTGAAAGTCTCCGAATGCTCCTTTTCGTATTAATTTCGGGAAATGCCCCTCTTATTTTTTCAAATAATTCGGAATCAAAGTTCGGATACAATCCCTGATAGAATTTTTTCATCTCCATGGTATCTGCCTGTAAAAAATAAAATAAATCGTCCGGTATGTAGGCAATCTTTTCCTTTATCTTCGGATTCTCAAATACCGGCTCGCCCTCTATCATAACACTTCCCGAATCTGGTCTGTAGATTCCGGTTAAGTGGCGGATTAAGGTAGACTTTCCGGCTCCGTTTGGTCCTACCAGACCATAGATAGCTCCCTTTTTTACGTGAATATTGGTATCGTCTAATGCTTTGAAGTCATCAAACGTTTTTACCAGATGTTCTACTTTTATCATTTCTGTTCCCTCCTCTTATCCAGTTCTTCTAACCGCTCCTGCAGTGATTTTTTAGAAACGGACAGGTAAAATAATTCTTCCACTGTCTCGTCAAACTGCTCTAACAATTCCTTCTTTTTATCTTCATCCACCTGTATGTCCGGTGATACAAAGGTTCCTTTTCCAGACACAGAATACAGATAGCCTTCCGCTTCTAATTCTCTATAAGCACGCTGTATGGTATTCGGATTGATAGCAAGGCTTCCCGCTAACTCCCTGACAGATGGGAGTTTTTCATTTTTCTCTAAAGCCCCGCTGATAATCAGCTTTTTCAATCCCTCCTGTATTTGTATATAGATCGGTTTTGCATCCCGATAGTTTAACGTCAGCAAACAGATTCCTCCTTTCTGTTTTAAGTGTATTACTACATTTCATACGCTCATACTAACATGACCTTTTACGGAATACAATAAAGAGAGCCTTAGGAAAATATGAATATTTCCTTAAGGCTCTCTCGTAACATATGCTATCTGCATATTTCCCGATTTGTTTTTGTATGGAATGATGTTCTTAGTTTATCATCAGAAAGGCTCCGAGATTTCCCCGCTTCCCTTTGCTGGCACGGTGGGAAAATAAAAGGCGTTCATTACAGCAGGTACAGATATTCGTTGTCGCAATCTGTTCTTTGGGCACTCCGGCTTCTGTTAAGACAATCTCATTTGCTCTCCACAGATTTAGCTGATACTTGCCATTTCCTTTATTTTCTAAGATTTCATCCTCATGTCCCCGGAACTCTTTTTCAAATTCCTCTGCTACATCCTCACTGACTTCATAACATTCCTGACAGATGGATGGCCCGATGGCACAGATGAGATCTGCCGGATTCGTTCCATAGGCTTTTCCCAGCTTCTCTATGGTTCTTGCTCCCATTCTTCCAACGGTTCCCCTCCATCCGGAGTGGGAAAGTCCAATCGCCCGATGTTTCGTATCTACAAAATAAAGCGGTACACAGTCCGCATAAAAAGTGGAAAGTACAAGTCCCGGTTCTTTCGTAATCAGTCCATCGATATCGGAATAGCCCCGTTCTTTGGTAATTCCTGCTCCCGCATCCTGCCATGTCACCTCTTTTA
>JBJELL010000368.1:0-1549 GCA_051879115.1 Lachnospiraceae bacterium | reverse complement strand
TAGGGCTGATAGCAGAACTGAGTGACCGCTATATTGTTACCTCGAACCGGGAAAGTGGTTTTGGAAGATATGATGTAATGATAGAGCCAAAGGATAAAGAGAAAGACGCCATCATTCTAGAATTCAAGGTACACGATCCGGAAGACGAGAATTCATTACAGGATACTGTTCAGGTAGCACTTGCACAAATAGAAAAAAAGCAGTATAAAGCCTATCTTATTGCAAAAGGAATCCCGGCAGAGAAAATCCGAAAATATGGATTTGCCTTTGAGGGGAAGAATGTGCTGATAGGATAAAATCACAAAAAAGACTGTTACATAACGTAGCAGTCTTTTAAAAGTCTAAGAATTTTTGAATAAATCCGGTAATCTAGTTATCAGCCTCATCATCCGCTGACATAGAGTACACCTGACGTTTTCTTGCCATCTCGTCACTTTCGAGATATTCGTCATAAGTGGTAATCTTATCAATCATCGTACCGTTTGGAAGGATTTCCATAATACGGTTTGCAGTGGTCTGCACAATCTGGTGGTCTCTGGAAGCAAAGAGCAGGACACCTGGGAATTTTATTAATCCGTTGTTCAATGCTGTGATGGATTCCATATCCAGATGGTCTGTCGGCTCATCTAAGATTAAGACATTAGAAGCCTCAATCATCATACGGGAGAGAAGAACACGAACCTTTTCTCCACCGGAGAGAACCTTCATCTTCTTAACACCGTCATCTCCGGCAAAAAGCATTCTGCCTAAGAAACCGCGGACATAAGTAGCATCCTTGATTTCAGAGAACTGTGTCAGCCAGTCCACAATGGTAAGAGAGGTATCAAAAATTTCCGTATTGTCTTTTGGGAAGTAGGACTGGGAAGTGGTCACACCCCATTTATAGGTTCCCTCATCCGGTTCCATCTCACCGGTTAAAATCTTGAATAAGACGGTCTTTGCAAGTTCGTTTCCACCGACAAAAGCAATCTTATCTTCACGACCTACGATAAAGGAGATATTATCTAAGACTTTTTCACCGTCGATAGTTTTACTGATTCCCTCTACCGTAAGAACTTCATTTCCAATTTCACGTTCTGGACGGAAATCAATATAAGGGTATTTTCTGCTGGATGGTTTGATTTCATCAAGCTGAATTTTTTCCAATGCCTTTTTTCTGGAAGTCGCCTGTTTGGATTTTGAAGCATTCGCGGAGAAACGGGAGATAAATTCCTGTAATTCCTTGATTTTTTCTTCTTTTTTCTTGTTTGCTTCCTTCATCTGCTTCATCAACAACTGGCTAGACTCATACCAGAAATCATAGTTACCGGCGTAGAGCTGAATCTTTCCGTAGTCGATATCTGCGGTATGGGTACATACTTTATTTAAAAAGTAACGGTCATGGGAGACAACGATGACCGTGTTGTCAAAGTTAATTAAGAACTCCTCTAACCATGCAATTGCATCTAAATCTAAATGGTTTGTCGGCTCATCTAAAAGCAGAATATCAGGATTTCCAAAAAGTGCCTGGGCAAGCAGGACTTTGACCTTGAGTGCACCCGGAAGTTCT
>JBJELL010000367.1:0-6073 GCA_051879115.1 Lachnospiraceae bacterium | reverse complement strand
ATCAGCGAACCCGGATGTCTTAAATAATTCTGCATTTTCTGTTTTGCTGTTATTTTATTTATCTGCTCCATTAATCCGCCTTCTTTCTTTTTAGTACTGAGAATAACAGGTTAATAATCAGAATAAACACGAATAGTACGACACCTGTTGCAATCAGTGCTTCTCTGTGTAAATCTGTGGCATATCCCATTTCGATTACAATGTTACCTGTCAGTGTACGGATACCTTGTAAGATTCCCTTTGGCATTCTCGCCTGGTTTCCTGCTACCATAATAACTGCCATAGTCTCTCCGATTGCTCTTCCGATTCCAAGAATCACTCCTGCCATGATACCGGATTTCGCTGCCGGAACTATGGTACGATACACACTTCTTTCATGAGTTGCACCCAAAGCCAGTGCTCCCTCATAATATTTATTTGGTACGGCACGGATTGCCGATTCCGATACCCCGATAATTGTAGGGAGAATCATAACACCTAGCAATATGGATGCGGTGAGAATACTATATCCTTTTCCTCCTATCGTATCACGGATAAAAGGAACCAATACCACCAGTCCGAAAAATCCATATACTACAGAAGGGATTCCTGCTAAAAGTTCCACTCCCGGTTTAATAATCCGGTATAATCCCTTTGGACAGAATCTTGCAAGATAGACTGCTGCAAGAATTCCAATCGGTACTCCGATAATAATTGCACCTGCTGTTACATAGATACTTCCAAGAATCATTGGCCAGATTCCATAGATATCATTTCCGGGTCTCCACTTTTGTCCGAAAATGAAGTCTGCAAATCCAATTTCTTTGATTGCAGGTATTCCGTTTGCAAATAAGAAGATGCAGATTAAGGCAACCGATAGAATGGAAATACATGCCGCAACCAGAAAAACAATTTCCATTGTCTTTTCTTTCCATTTATTTTTTTTCATATCCTTATTCTTTACTCCTGTTTGTTTTTAATGGCACTGATACCCGCACTCTGGCGGGTATAGCTTTTGTACAAGTATGATGTTTTTCTTCTTTTATAACTCGCTCCAGTTTGTTACGTCACCTACGAAGATGCTCTTTACCTGGTCTGATGTAATCTCTTCTAATGTGTTGTTATTATTTACGATAACTGCAATTCCGTCCATTGCGATTGCTGTTGCTGTTAATTCGCTTTCGCTGTCTTTTAAGTCACGGGATGCCATACCGATATCGCATGTACCTTCCATTGCAGCAGTCATTCCTGTTGTAGAATCACTTTCCTGGATTTCAATTTCTGCTTTGTCATTTACTGCTAAGTATGCTTCTTTTAATTTCTCCATTACAGGTGTTACAGAGGAAGAACCTGCAATTACAATCTTGCCTTCTGCATTATTGCTTGTGAACTCACCCTCAGAAACTGCAATGTATCCGTTCTCTTCTACTACTGCCTGTCCGTCAGCACTCATGATAAAGTTGATAAAATCCTGGGTTACATCACTTACCTCATCCTTTGTTGCAATGTTAAAAGGTCTTGAGATTTTGTAAGAACCATCTTTTACTGTAGCTACACTTGGCTCTACTCCATCAACTTTTAAAGCCTTTGTTGTGTCATCTAAGGAACCTAAGGAAGCATATCCGATTGCGTAATCATCTCCTGCTACGGTTGTCATCATAACTGCTGTACTATTTGCGATAACTGCTTCTTCTGTTGTGTTATCAATTTTTTCATCGTTTTCGTCTTTTTCTTCAACTCCAAATAATTCGATGAATGCCCCTCTAGTACCGGAACCATCTTCACGGGATACAACGGTAATTTCTGAATCTGTATCAAAACCGCCTTCATCCTCTTTTGAAGTTTCCTCTGTTGCAGAAGTGTTTTCCTTATCTGCATTGTCGCTGTTTCCACATCCTGTTAATGCACCGATTGTCAATAAACCGGTAAGTAATAAACATAATGTTTTCTTCATTGTTTTCTTCTCCTCCATTTGTTCTCTGTTTTTTACATTTTTATTTTTTCACACCTTCTAGCTTTCGCTGTCAGATGTTATATTTGTATTCTAAAAATTTCATGTAAAATATATAATCAGATTTTTGTAAAATAAAGGTAAAAATATTTTAAAATTATCTACTTATAAAGGTTTTTCCTATAAGATAAAAAGGACACATCCTAAATGATATGTCCTTTTCCCTTTTCATTCTATTTTATTTCCAATCTGCTATAACGTAAGAAGCATATTCCCTTTTACTTCTTTTGGATTCCATGCAATTAAGGTTGTATTTCCATTGGAATGTTCCGCCACTTTATTAATCCATTCCACTTCATTTGAAGCCTTCACTGCAAGCATCTGATTTGTACTTTTGGTTTTATAGAGTGACTGATTTACCACCCACCATTTCGTTGAAATCTCAGCTCTCTTTAAATCCTCTTCTAAACGCAGTGCTTCATAGACAGGTGTAACTTCCGGTAATGTAACAATAATTACTTCTGTCTCCTTTCCTTTTAGGCGGGGAAGTAATTTTTTCACAGAATCCGGTGTCTCTCCCTTTGTTCTTTTTATTTCAAGGTCATAACTTTGTGTGGATTCTAAAAGAAGAAGTGTATGGCCCGTAGGTGCGGTATCTATTACCACAATTTCGTCATCCGCCTTTTCTACGATTTTGGCAAAGGCACGAAATACTGCTATTTCCTGCGTACATGGAGAGCGAAGGTCTTCTTCAATATATGCAATATCCTCTTTTGACATATGGTTTTCTCTGGCTTTTGAAAGAACCTCTTGCTGATATTTCTTTAGTTCTTCTGCCTCATCAATATGACTCATGGTAATTCCTTTTGTTTCCTCCATGACAAATTTCAAATGTGCCGCCGGATCTGTTGTTGTAAGATGAACTTTTTTCCCACGTTTTGCCAAATTCAAGGCGATTGCTGAAGCAATGGTGGTTTTTCCAACGCCTCCCTTTCCCATAGTAAAAATCACTTTTTTCTCTTTCTTTTCTAAATCATTCACCACATCATCAATAGAAAATATTTTCTTTAAGCAAATATCTTCTTTTTTCATAATATAATGGTTTTCTTTTAACATTGCACGGACATTGTCAAGTCCGGTAATATTATATGACCGAAGCGGTATCTCATATTTCTTTAGTTCTCTTAATCCTTTTGGCATTTTAGAAAGGGCCGTTTCTTGTTTTTCAAATAATTTTTTAGATACCTCATCATCACATTCAGAAAGCAGACCATTGATAATAAGCATTTGATTTTTAATTCCAAGGTCTGATAACTCTAAGGATGCCCGATTTGCTTCTTTCAAAGGTGCCTCTTCCGGTCTGGTAACCAGAATCAGGGTTGTTTTCTTTTCATCCGCTAAAGTCTCTACTGCCTGTTTATAAACAGCCTTTTTACTTTCAAGACCCGAAAGCTGTCCTAAGCAGGATGCCCCATGGGTACTTTCACTGATAAAATTGCTCCATGCTGATGGGAGCTGCAACATTCTCAAGGTATGTCCGGTAGGTGCAGTATCAAAAATAATATAATCGTACTTTTTTTGCAGCTCATCATCTGTAATAAAATTAGAAAATTCATTAAATGCTGCTATTTCTACTGTACAGGAACCTGATAACTGCTCTTCCATATTTCTTATGACACTTTCCGGTAATTTTCCCTTATAAGGTGCAATCACACTTTCTTTATATTCATTGGCAGCCTCTATCGGATTTAGATTTGCCACTACTAAATTTGGTACTTTGGGTATTTCTGTTCCTTTATTTGTCAACTCCATAGAAAAAACATCCTGCAAGTTTGAAGCCGGATCTGTGCTGATTAATAGAACTTTTTTTCCAAAATCCGCTAAAGATACGGCTGTAGCACAAGCTGTCGATGTCTTTCCAACTCCTCCTTTTCCCGTGTAGAAAAGATATTGTGTCAATTCCATATTTTCTACTTCAAATCTTTCCATTAACAACATCCTCCTTTGGAACAACACCCACTTTCTTTTGCTTGCACACTTAAAATATCGGATGAAATCTCCAACCAGTTTGTAAATTCTTCATTTGATGGATAGTGTCCTATTATTTTAATTTCCTCTTCTACCAATGTTATTGGTAAATTCTCAACTCCATATTTATTAACAAATTCATTCACCACCTTATGATCAATGAATGCCTGAGGATTGCTTGAAAGATTGTATCTTTCTACTATAATTCCTCTTTCCTTTAAAGTGTTAATAACTGTAGAGATTCTAAGCAGTTCCGGGTCCACACTAACTCCACAAAGTCCTGTCTCACAACACATAGCCGGTTCAAAGATTTTGATTTTTTTCATAATACTTTCCTTCTTTCTTTTTATTATTAATATATGTAAATATTGAAATGTATCAATATTTATTTTATAAATTAAACTGCAATAATAGCTATATTCATTGCAGCCTAATTGTTTACTTCTATAATATTATTTTATTAATTCTTCCAAACTTTCTTTTACTTTAGAATAAGCTTCTTTTGATATGGAATAATGCATCCACTTTCCTTCTTTTCTTCCGGTAACAATTCCCGCATCACAAAGAATCTTCATATGATGAGATAAAGTTGGTTGTGAGACATTCATTTCCTCTAAAATATGACAGGCACATTTTTCGCCTTCTTTTAATAATTTTAAAATCTGTATTCGGTTTTCATCAGCTAATGCCTTAAACATTGTTGCAATTTCTTTATTATTCATGTCTCCTCCTTCTTTTGTAATATGAAGTTCTTATATATTATTATATTTATATTTTTAAATATGTCAATATATGTTTTTAATAATACTTTTTAAGATGTTAACAACCGTTTCCATTCCTTCTACCGATACATGTTCCATCGGTCCATGATATCCATATCCACCTGTACCAAGGTTCGGACAAGGCAATCCCTTAAAACTCAAAGAAGCTCCATCTGTGCCACCGCGGATTGGATCTTCTACCGGTTCCATTCCATTTTCTGCAATGGCTGATTTTGCAATATCTACAATTTCCATATTTTTTTCTATGATTTCTAGCATATTGCGGTAAGACTCTTTGATGGTCAGTTCTACGGTCTTTTCTCCATATTTTTCATTCAACTCTTTTTCTATACTCTTTAAATAATCAAGACGTTCTTTGAATTTTTCTTTGTCGTGGTCACGCACGATATAGGACATAACTGCTTTTTCTACATTTCCTTCCATATCGGTTAGATGATAGAATCCTTCTCTTTTTTCCGTATGCTCCGGAACTTCTTTTGCAGGAATCCTTCCCTGAATCTCACAGGCAATGGAAGCGGCATTGACCATAATGTCTTTTGCTTCTCCCGGATGAACATTTACCCCGTGTACTACAAATTCTGCACTGGCAGCATTGAAATTCTCATATGCAACCTCTCCCTCATATCCTCCATCTACGGTATAGGCAAAGTCTGCTTTAAAATAATCCAAATCAAAAAGGTCTGCCCCTTTCCCCACTTCTTCATCCGGTGTAAATCCGATCCAGATATCTCCATGAGGAAGATTTTCTTTTTGTATCTCTTCTGCCATTTGCATAATAGCGGCAATCCCTGCCTTATCATCTGCTCCTAAGAGGGTTGTACCATCTGTTGTAATAACCGTTCTACCCTTTAGCGTTGCAAGATCTGCAAAATCAGATACACGGATATATTCCCCGCTTCCTTTTAGAAAAATATCTTTTCCATCATAATTTTCTATTATCTGCGGTTTTACATCTTTTCCTAAATAATCCGGTGCTGTGTCCATATGGGCAATGAATCCAACTGATTTTTTTTCTTCCATTCCTTCTGTTGCCGGAATCAATCCATAGACATATCCATGTTCATCTGTTTTTACTTTTTCTAATCCCAATTCTTTTAATTCTTCTTCTAAAATCTGAGCCAAATCTAACTGGCGTTTTGTACTTGGTATCTCTTCCCTATCTTCTTCTGAAGTTGTCCAGACAGATACATATTTTAAAAAACGTTCTTGTAATGACATTTAAAATTCCTCCTTTAAATGTAATAAAAAAGTGTGCTGAGCACACTCTCAGCTCCCCAACCCCTCACTCATGAGGGGCTCGCACACTTTGCGTGCCGAGCGTGGTCAGCTTTAG
>JBJELL010000366.1:0-6104 GCA_051879115.1 Lachnospiraceae bacterium | reverse complement strand
AAAGACATACTCCTGAAATTTTCTGCATGCTGTTAAAAGTCATACCAATATTATCCAAAAATCCATGATTTATTTCAGGAATAACACATCTTCCGATAACTCTATCAGTAGCAAAATGATGAGTGCAACAGTCCTATCTTATGGGCTATAGCTGAACGGTTACCAATTTGTTTATCTCCTTGATTTTCCTTTATATCTGTCTTAAAATAATTAAAAAGACATTTTATCTTGTCTTTTATTTTCAAAAGAACCATATGTGATGAATATTACTATTTTATATGAAATGAGGTATTAACATGAATGACCATTCCTCCCTGCGGAAGAACCCTTCCCGCAAGACCTGCGAAACAATGATTAAAAGAATCCTTATGACAGAAGTGTTAGAAAAAGGTACGAACCAACACTTTAAGCAGGCTTCAGATTTTCTAAGCTATTTTGAATCCCTTTATCCTGCTTCGGAAAGCCTGACAAAACAGGTACAACGTGCCGTAAAAGCTATGGATATGCCAAGGGATGCCAACGGCTATTTTATCATTAACAAATCCCATGAACAGATTGAACAAGAAGAAGATCTTCGCTATCTCTTTGAAAAAGCCTCCGCTTCTGTTCACTCCCTAGAAGAATATGAGACTGTCTTTTTAAAAGTGGATTCCCGCATCTGTTCCTACCTGATGGATGAGATTGGTCGTTCTCTTACCTTTCAGAATAAATATCTTACAATGGTAAAGACTTCTGACGGAATTCTCTTTTATACGGAGAACAAATCCGTACTTACTACTTTGTTGGATAGTCTGATAAATAATTAATATTATTTATTTTATTTCGACAATTTTATTTATTTTCCGATATTTCATCTCTGTTTTTCATATGTCTAAATATAATAAAAAAGACAATTATTAATTTTAATAATTGTCTTTTTTCTATGTGTTTGTCCTCTATTTATGTCTATTTTTTCTTCTACGCCATTTTTTATCTCTATTTTTGATAATGGTATATCTCGGATCCGGTTTTTCACGTCTTCCCGTTAACTTATACTTCATAATGTAGAAGTGATTGGAGATATATATTCCCAAAAGTGCTAACAATCCACAGATTATCAAAATTATAAATATGGTAAAAATGACATTTCCGTTTATAAAAAAGGTTTTACTTCCTTTTTTGGTTTCTTTTGTATTATCAAATGGGAATGCATCCGGTTCTGTCTTTTTTACTACGATATCCGCTCCGCCTACAGCATGTCCCGCATAAGTATATTCCAGTCTTCCTGCTACGGTTTTTGTCTGGTTCTCACTGTTTACTTTTACTTCAGCATCCTGAAAAGATGCTGTCTTTGGAAGAACGATTCCTCCGTTTTTATCCAGACCTACAAAGGACTCATTTGTATTCAAGATTCCGGTATCTTCTATCTTATCCTTTGTATATTCTTTCTCATTGTCCTCTACATTATAAATCTGGAAATTATCAAAACAGTAATTGAACAGATTCGTTGTATCGGTAAAATGATTCGGCGACTGCGAATACATAATGACACAAACCAGTTTCATTCCATTCTTTTCCGCAAATGTTACCAGGGTACTCTGTGCCGCATCGGTATATCCGGTCTTTCCTCCGGTACATCCATCGTACAGGTATTGTGCCGTACGTCTTGGATATAGCATGGAATGATGATTCTGTAAAAGAGTTTCCTCCGCATGCTTGTTAGTCGGTGGAATTGTATAGCGCCCGGTTCCCGTTATCATACGGAAGGTCTCATTCTGATATGCAGCCCTTGAAATCAGAACCATATCTCTCGTAGTGGTATAGTGTTCTTCATCGGGAAGTCCGTTTGGATTGTTAAAATGGGTATTTGTACATCCCAATTCCTTTGCCTCCTCATTCATCATATCAATGAACTTATTGACATCCCCATCTCCGATATGCTCTGCCACCGCATAAGCACATTCGTTAGCAGACTCTAACATAACGGCATAGAGACATTCTTCTAAGGTAAGCTGCTCTCCTAAATCTCTTGCAATATGTGAGGTATCTCCCTCATTTTTATATACCGCATCTGCCGAGAAGATTACGATATCATCCATATTTCCCTCTTCGATAGCAACTAAGGTGGTCATAATCTTTGTGATACTCGCCGGATAGTGAACCTCGTCCGCATTTTTCTCATAGAGAATTGCTCCTGTATTCATTTCCATTACCATAGCACACTGTGAGGCTACTTCAATTTCCTGCGGCCAGTATTCCGCTGCCTTTACAGGCATCCTATTTGTTGATAGAACTGCTGCCACACTCAAGAACAGTGCCAGTCTTTTCTTCCATTTATTCTTTTTCATCCTTATCTCTCCTAAACTTTCACTATTTACTAGTATAATCGGCTTAGGTTTTTGGTGCAACTTATTTTTTCTCTATAAACTCTTTTTTTTCAGATTCATTTCATGTAGAATAGATATGGTTTAACTATGATAATATAAGGAGACTTACATGAGACTTAGAAACATTCCGGGGGCAGATGAGGCCATTGCTGCCAGCCCATATTGTATACAGGAACCGGCATCTAATAAGGGACGCTGGAAGGACATCTTTCAAAACGACAATCCCATTCAGATAGAGATTGGAATGGGAAAGGGACAGTTTCTCATGCAGCTTGCAAAGGAACATCCTGATATTAACTATGTAGGAATTGAACGTTATTCCTCTGTTCTTTTGCGTGCATTGCAAAAAATGGAATCAGAGCCTTTGGAAAATATCCGTTTTCTTTGCATTGACGCTTCTACCATTACAGAGATATTTGAAAAAGGAGAGGTAGATAAAATCTATTTGAATTTCTCCGACCCGTGGCCAAAAGACCGCCATGCGAAAAGACGATTAACAAGCCGTCAATTTTTTGCCCGCTATGATGAGATTTTAAAGCCTGACGGAGTTGTTGAATTCAAAACAGACAATGATGACCTCTTTGCTTTTTCCTTAGAAGAAGTAGAAGCTGCCGGATGGACTTTAGTGGCCCATACCTTTGATTTACACCACGATGAGGTCTTAAACAAAGGAAATATTATGACGGAATACGAAGAGAAATTCTCTTCCCTTGGAAATCCGATTCATAAGTTAATTGCTACACGATAATTTTTTATCTACTCAAGACAGGAGGTCTTTTTCTTGAAACACTACAATACTGTTATCTTTGATTTAGATGGAACATTGTTAAATACCCTCGATGATTTAGCCAATGCCTTAAATCACACATTGACACAATTTGGCTTTCCGGCACGTACAAGGGATGAGGTACAGAATTTTGTGGGAAACGGACTGAGAAAACTCTTAGAACGTGCTATTCCAAACGGGCTTGACAATCCAAAATTTGAGGAAGTCTTTGTTCAGTTCAAATCTTACTATACCGCCCACTGTAAAGAAGTTACGGTTCCATATCCGGGCATTATGGAAGTCCTTAACACCCTCTTTGAAAAACAGATTCCTATGGCAATCGTATCGAATAAGAATGATGCCGCTGTCAAAGAGCTTTCTGCCGATTTCTTCAAAGGTCTGATTCCGGTTGCTATCGGAGAAAGAGAAGGTATTTTGAAAAAACCTGCACCGGACACCGTACTAGCTGCACTGTCTGAATTAGGCGCAGACGCTTCTACTGCGGTCTATGTGGGAGATTCCGATGTGGACATCAAGACCGCTGCTAACTCCGGTATGGATTGCATCAGCGTATCCTGGGGATTCAGAGGACGGGAATTTTTGGAAAAAGAAGGAGCATCCGTTATCATAGATACCCCTTCTGAGCTCTTAAAGTTCCTTGTTTAAGAAATTTTCCACTTCCCGGCAGGAGGAACGAATAATCTTTAATTTGTTTTTAATAAACGATTTGTGATAAGTATAAAAGAGTAATTTGTCAAAAATATTCATGGCTACCCCTTTTTTATTATCCTATGCTTTTCTTCTCCTGCCGGTTCTATCCTAAATCATCAAAAAACTGTTTCCCTCTATATGCTTACTCTCTTTTTTTAACTTTGCAATCTGTAAGGAAAATTCCTCATCATTTTTCATATCTTTTTTCTGATTTGATATAACAGAAGTGGAAATCGTTACAATTCCAAATTTTCTTTCAACTCCATCTCTTCCTTTTGCTTTTATATAGCCTCTGTTCCAGTCTTTTTCATTATAAAGAGGTTTGATATTCTCATGAAAATCTTTTACAATTTTTTCATGTATCTTCTCCACATCCCAATGAGGTGCAACAACGACAAAATCATCCCCTCCGATATGTCCTAAAAATTCCTTTTTACTAATCTGACTTTCAATACTCTTTGCCATCTGACAAATCATCTTATCTCCGTTTCCAAATCCATAGGCATCATTATAGGATTTGAAATTATCCATATCTAAATACATAATGGAAAATGGTTCTTTTTTCTTTATCGCTTTGTTAATTCTATCATTAATCTCACTATTTCCCGGAAGACGTGTTAAAGGGTTCTCATCCTCTGCCTTTTTTAACTCAATACTGATAAAGGTTAAGACTAATTCCCTTAAGGTCACAATCCCCAAAAAACGGTCTTCTTTTGTAACCACAATGGCATCATAAAGCTGATTCGGACTGCGGTTCATTGCAATCCTTGTAACCGCTTCAATGGAAAGTTCACTGTCTACCACAAGGGATTCCTCTACAATCAAATCGGAAATACTCTTTCTGGCATTGAGACTGTAACCATAGAGTCCTCCAAATTTTTCAATGGCTCTTGCCTTTGTTACACAACCGATAAAATGTCCTTCTCTGTCAACAATACAAATTTCCGCCACACAGAGATTCTTTTTGAAATATTCATAGACAAACTCTCCCTTAACCTCAGGTGAAAAAGTCTGACATGGTTTGGTAATCGTACCTATCCCGTTTTCGATTGTCATCTCCGTATTATCTTTTATGGCGGAATTGTCCTCGATATCTTTTACAATCTTTACATCTGCTCCCGATAAGAGACGAATTCTTTTGATTAATTCCTTATCAACCTCTATCATCTGCTTATTTGGACGCTGTAAGAAATATCCCTGTCCATATTGGATTCCTAAGTTGATTAAGGTCTGCAACTCTTTTTCCGTTTCGATTCCTTCTGCAATAAGTTGTATCCCCGTTGATTTGGATAACTCCACCATACTGTTGACAATGGCTCTTTTTAATTCATTTTTGTGGATATCCCTTATCAGTTTCATATCGAGTTTTAAATACTCCGGTGAAAGGTCACATATCATAGTAAGTCCTGAGTTTCCCGCACCTACGTCATCCATTGCAATCTGATAATTCTGCTTTCTATAATGTTCCACCGCTTTTTGAAAGCCTTCTAAGTCCTGAATATTTCCCTTTTCCGTAATTTCAAACACAATATTCTCTTTTTTGATATGGTACTGTATTAAATGTTCATCTGTAAATCCGACGCGAAATTTCTTATCTTTTATTACCAGTGGATTCACATTGACAAAAAGTTTTTTATCTTTATAATCCGGCTGAAGGCTGAAATTTTCAAATGCCTTTTTTCTACAGAGCTTTTCTAACTTCCAGATTCGGTCATACAAAACAGCCATATCAAACAACTCTTCTATTCCACCTATCGTACCCGGTTCTTTCATCCGGCTGAGTGCCTCATATCCCAATACCTCTCCCGTTTTCAAAGACAGAATTGGCTGAAATACAGAATAGATGCTCTTTTCTTCTAATATCCGCTCTAAGTCCATTTCTTTTTCGTTCATATTTATTCCCTTTTCTTCCTTTTTCTCTCTCTTATCATATCTCCACCTTGTAAAGGAAGTTTTTTCTCGAAATAAATTTCCTGTAAAATGAATGTAAAAGGGCTGTCACACTAATCATTTTGCTGCTGATGGAATAGCTTACCGGAAGATTGGTTATTTTTGAAATGAATCATGGATTTTTTGATAATATTGGTATGACTTTTAACAGCATGCCAAAAATTTCAGGAGTATGTCTTTGCTATCAAATTGTGTGTCTGGTTCAGATTCGACATGATTTTCATAAGAAGTCCGTCTAATGAAGACAGCGTACCAACTGTCTTTCCTTTAGACGGACTTCTTAGAAAATCTGTTGAATTTTGAAAAGACAC
>JBJELL010000365.1:0-6115 GCA_051879115.1 Lachnospiraceae bacterium | reverse complement strand
ATTTTGACATTAATATCGGTCAAGATAATATGTTACTTGCAAATATCAATAGTGCTTTTGAAATATATAAAATACATGGTGGCGTATCAAACCCAAATTCCATTGTTTTTACAAAAGAAAATTATGATTACTTTGAAAATAAACTAAAATATTTATCTGCAAAACTACTCACTATTTTTGTGGAACATCCGATTGTCTTTATAGGATATGGCATGGGAGATCCTAATATTCAAAACATATTTAAGGAAATTGCAGAATGTTTATCTCAAGAAGATCTACAGAAAGCAAAAGATAACTTTATCTTCATCTCACCTGCTTTTGGAAATGATGATGAAATTAAAGTACGGGAATTTAATTATGGTACTAAAAGAATACCAATGACCGAATTGGTTTTAAACGATTATTCTTGTTTTTATGAAACTTTGGGATCTATTGTGAGTTCCATGCCAGTGAAATTAATGCGAAAAATGCAGGATATGGTCACACACTATATCTATTCTACAGAAGTGACAAATAATATTATGTTTGGTAGCATAAATAGTCCTGATATAGATGATAATAAGGCAGCAATCTATGTCGGCACAGTAGACACAATATCACAAATGGGTTTTGACGCTTTTGGAATAATGGATATTTTAGAAGATATTTTGTATGATAATAAGCCATTTTTAACAAATGAAAAGTTAATAACAAATACCTTTAAAAATATCAGGAGTACTAGTGGTACAACATTCCTACCTGTATATAAATATATCCGAAAATTAGGGCTAAATATAGATGATATTCCTAAAGATTACCTAATAATAAAAGATTATGAAGACATTGCACCTAACTGGAGTGAAAAGAAACACAATTATATAGATACCACTGCTAATTTTAGTTCATTACAGGAAATAATTGAAACATATCCGTACCACGTTCCTAAACAATTTGCCAATATTAAGTATTATGCTAAAAATATAAAAGCTGATGAATTAGGCGATTATTTAAGAATGAATTATGACAATGGAACATATTTTGAATCTTCAAAACTATCAACTTTCAAAAAATTAACAGCGTTTTATGATTTTTTAAAATATAAGCAATAAATAAAAGAGGATGTATTCCATAAGGTTCATGCTTCCTAAAAAGGTCGTAATCCACTTATTTCATACATCCTGTACTTTTACTATAACCATTACATGATTTATTATACCTAAAAATCTAGAAAATACAATAGTCAAAATTACCAAACTAGCGATTCTATTGAGAGTATTTTTCTATGCACTGCGACTAACTAATCGATACATCCTGTCTTTTTTATAATTCGTGAATAAATAACCCGCTTCTTAACTTCGGCTCAAACCAGGTAGATTTCGGGGGCATCAGAAGTCCTGCGTCTGCCACGTCGAACAACTCTCCAATAGAAGTAGGATACATGGCAAATGCCACTGCACAATCAGTGTGCACTCTTCTTTCTAACTCTTCTAATCCCCTGATTCCTCCGATAAAATCAATCCGGTTATCGGTCTTCGGATCTTTGATTCCAAGCACCGGCTCTAAGAATAAGTCCTGTAACAAGGATACGTCCAGTCCTTTGACCGGGTCTGCAGTCTTATCCTCATCTTTGATTCGGCAAAGATACCATGTATCATCTAAGAACATGGAGAACTCTCCCTTTGCCTTCGGATGTTTATCTTCCTCTGTCATCTTTGACACCTCAAAGATTTCTTCTGCTTTTGCAAGAAAACTCTTTGTATCTAATCCATTCAAATCCTTCACGGCGCGGTTATAATCCATAATCATAAGCTGGTCATCCGGGAACAGCACGGATAAGAAATAGTTAAATTCCTCTTCTCCGGTATAGTCCTTGTGTTCTTCCCTTCTCATAAATCCAACTCTGACCGCTGACGCTGCCCTGTGATGTCCATCTGCAATATAGATTTCTCCGATATTGGCAAATGCATTTTCAATCACTGCAATATCCTCATCAGCATCAATGACCCACACGCGGTGGCGGATTCTGTCCTCTGCAACAAAGTCGTATACCGGTGCTGTCTTTTTCACCCGCTCTACCACTTCGTTAATCTCTGCTTTGGAACGATAGGCTAAGAAAATCGGTCCGGTCTGTGCATTACAGATGTTTACATGATTGATACGGTCTGCTTCTTTTTCCGCTCTCGTATTCTCATGTTTTTTGATAACACCGTTTGCATAATCATCAATGGAGGCACACGCCGTAATTCCGGTCTGTGTACGTCCATTCATCGTCAGTTCATAGATGTAATAACAGCGTTTTTTCTCCTGGATAAAATCACCGTTTTCCACCATCTCCCAAAGCATATCATGTGCCTTGGCATAGACTCTCTCGTCATAGGTGCTGACACTGTCGTCAAACTGTGTCTCAGCACGGTCAATCTTTAAAAAACTAAGGGGATTTTTCTTCACCACTTCTTTTGCTTCTTCCCGATTGTACACATCATAGGGAAGTGCTGCAATTTTATCTGCTTTCTCCACGCTAGGTCTTATGGAAAAAAATGGTTTAATTACTGCCATTGCTTCCTCCGGTCTATTTGATTACTCTTACTTTTAATACATTATCAAGAGCAGCTAACTCTGCTACGGTCTCATCTGTTACCTTTGCTTCTAAATCTAAAAGAGAATATGCATAGTCACCGCGGCTCTTATTCGTCATATCGGTAATGTTGATGTCTGCATCTCCTAAGATATTAGAGAACTTACCGATAATTCCCTTGCTGTTTTTATGAAGGATTGCAATACGTCCTGCCTGCGTACACTCTCCCATACTGCAATTCGGGAAGTTCACGGAATTGCGGATATTTCCGTTCTCTAAGTAGTCTTTGATTTCCTTTACCGCCATGACTGCACAGTTATCCTCTGATTCCTGTGTGGAAGCTCCAAGATGAGGAATTACGATACAGCCTTTCGCTCCTGCTGTTGTAGGATTCGGGAAGTCTGTAACATATTTTTTCACTTTTCCTTCTTCAATCGCTGTTAAGATTGCTTCTTCATCTACCAGTAAATCTCTTGCAAAGTTCAAGATGACAACGCCGTCTTTCATCTGATCAAATGCTTCTTTATTTAACATCTTCTTTGTATCATCTAAAAGCGGTACGTGAACGGTAATATAGTCACATTCGCTATAGATTTCCTCTACGGAATTGATGTGTTTTACATTGCGGGATAAGTTCCATGCTGCATTTACGGAGATAAACGGGTCATATCCGTATACTTCCATTCCCATATGTGTTGCCGCATTTGCCACTCTCACACCAATAGCTCCAAGTCCGATAACACCTAACTTTTTGCCTGCAAGCTCACATCCTGCGAATGCTTTTTTGGCTTTTTCTGCATCTTTCTTTACATTTTCATTGTCTGCATTTTCTAATACCCAGTCAATTCCGCCGACTACATCACGGGAAGCTAAGAGCATACCTGCAAATACAAGCTCTTTTACACCATTTGCATTTGCTCCTGGTGTGTTAAATACCACGATTCCCTGCTCTGCACATTTTTCAAGCGGAATGTTATTCACTCCTGCTCCTGCTCTTGCGATTGCTTCTAAGCTGTCCGGAAGTTCTAAGTCATGCATTGCTGCACTTCTGACTAAGACTGCCTGCGCGTCATTTAAGTCGTCTACTTTTTTATAATCTTCTGAAAATAAGTTCAATCCCACGTCTGCGATTGGGTTTAAGCAATGATACTGATACATTTATGCATTCTCCTCTTCAAATTTCTTCATAAATTCTACTAACTTTTCTACGCCCTCTTTTGGCATTGCATTGTAGATAGAAGCTCTCATTCCACCAACGCTTCTATGTCCTTTTAAGTTCTCAAATCCGGCTTTCTTTGCTTCTTCTACGAATTTTGCGTCTAAGTCCTTATCGCCTGTTACGAATGGTACGTTCATTAAGGAACGATCCTCTTTTCTTACGGTTCCTTTGAACATCTTACTTTCATCTAAGAAATCGTAAAGAATCTTGGCTTTTTCTTCATTTCTCTGTTTCATCACTTCTAAGCCGCCCATTTTCTTTAACCACTTGAAGACTTTTCCACAGATGTAAATACCATATGCAGGCGGTGTATTGTAAAGAGAATCCGCATCTGCATGGGTCTTGTATGTCAACATGGTTGGTGTTCCCGGAAGAACGTCCTCTGTAATTAAATCTTCACGGATGATTACGATAACCACACCTGCCGGTCCAATGTTCTTCTGAACACCGCCGTAGATGATTCCATATTTGGATACGTCTACTGGTTCAGAAAGGAAACAGGAAGATACATCTGCTACTAAGGTTTTTCCCTTTGTATTTGGCAAAGTCTTGAATTTCGTTCCGTAAATGGTATTATTTTCGCAGATATATACATAGTCTGCATTTTCAGAAATCGGAAGATCTGAACAATCCGGTATGTAAGAGAAAGTCTCATCCTCGGAAGAGGCAATCTTATTCGCTGTTCCGTATTTGGATGCTTCCTGCCATGCTTTTTTTGCCCACTGTCCTGTTACGATATAATCTGCTACCTTATTTTTCATCAGGTTCATTGGAATCATTGCAAACTGCTGGGATGCCCCGCCCTGTAAAAACAATACTTTATAGTTATCCGGGATATTCATAAGCTCTCTTAAATCTGCTTCTGCTTCCTTGATGATAGTATCATAAGCTTTAGAACGATGGCTCATTTCCATTACGGACATACCGGTTCCTTTGTAATCTAACATCTCTTCTGCTGCTTCTTTTAATACCTCTTCCGGTAATACTGCCGGACCTGCTGAAAAGTTATACACTCTGCTCATTTTTCTCCTCCTAAACTCGCTTTCCTTATTAATTATTTTTTTTCTCTAAATCTTCTTCTGTAAATACATCGCTGATGGCTGCTCCCGGTGCTACCATTGGCCACACCTTATCATCACAGTCAATCACTGCATCTATCACAACGGGTGTCTTCATTTCCAAGGCTTTTTTCATTGCTGCTTCAAATTCTTCACGGGTCGTCACACGGATTCCCGTAGCTCCCATTGCCTCTGCAAGTTTTACAAAATCTACAGAATCATTTAATACCGTTGCGGAATATCTCTTTTCATAGAACAAATCCTGCCACTGGCGTACCATTCCGAGTACGTGATTGTTCACGACTACTTGAATCAATGGCAGTTGCTCTCTGACGGCTGTTGCTATCTCATTCATATTCATACGGAAACATCCGTCTCCTGCGATATTGATAACGGTTTTATCCGGATTGGCAATCTGTGCTCCGATTGCTGCACCGAGTCCATATCCCATTGTACCCAAACCGCCAGATGAAATCAAGGTTCTTGGCCTCGAATAATGATAAAATTGTGCCGCCCACATCTGGTGCTGTCCTACTTCTGTCACAATCGTGGCATCGCCTCTGGTCAGTTCGTATATTTTTTCTATCATATACGGACCACTTAATCCCTCCGGGTGATAGGTCAGCGGATACTGTTTCTTATATTCTAAGATATGCTCTAACCATGCCTCATGTTTCATCGGCTCTAATTTCTCATTGATTTTTTTCAAAATCTCTTTGATATCACCCATGACACAGGCATTGACTACGATGTTTTTATTAATCTCTGCCGGGTCTACGTCAAACTGCAATATTTTTGCATGGCGGGCAAATTTCTTCGCATTGCCGATAACACGGTCTGAAAAACGGACTCCGATAGCGATTAATAAATCACATTCGCTGACTCCTAAATTAGAAGTCTTCGTTCCGTGCATTCCTAACATTCCGGTGTAATTCTCTTTCGTTCCGTCGTAAGCTCCCTTTCCCATTAAGGTATCGGTTACCGGAGCATCTACTAACTCTACGAATCGGTTCAGTTCTTCGCTTGCTTCGGAGATAACGGCTCCTCCTCCAACGAAAATATATGGTTTCTTTGCACTCTTTATGTAACGGATAGCCGTATCGATATCTTCATCGGTTATCTTATTTACCACAGGCGCTAAGGGTTCAATGACCTCTTTTTTATACTCTGCCTTATTTGCAGTTACGTCCTTGGGAATATCCACTAAGACAGGACCCGGTCTTCCGGTCTGGGCTATTTTAAAAGCTCTTCGGATGACATTTGCTAAATTCTTCACATCTTTTA
>JBJELL010000364.1:0-6179 GCA_051879115.1 Lachnospiraceae bacterium | reverse complement strand
GGGAAAAGAAGCTATAATAACAGTAGAGAAAGAATGGTGAAAACCAAATTTGGGATGGAGGATGAGTCGTATGGAAGCTAACAGAAAAGCATTAGACATTATTAAAAAGTACGAAGGATGCAGACTGACGGCTTATAAATCTCCGAGTGGAGTCTGGACTATTGGTTATGGTCATACGGCAGGAGTGAAGCCGGGACAAATGATTACAAAAGAAGAAGCAGAGAAATATTTAGAAGAAGATATAGAATGGGCGGTCAAAGAGGTAAGTGCACTGCGAAGAACTTTAAATCAGAACCAGTTTGATGCCCTTGTTTCTTTTACCTGTGACTGTGGACCTATGTGTCTAAAACAACTTTGTCAGGGAAGAGATGAAAAAGTCATTGGAGAAAAGATGGTTCTGTATAACAAGGCAGGGGGTAAGGTCTTAGGTGGATTGACAAAACGCAGAATGGAAGAACAAAAGCTATATCAGTCCCATGTGGAGGAAAGAAGCGTGGCAGAACTGGTAAAAGAGCTTCCGATACTGCAAAGGGGAGATACAGGTCCTTATGTGAAAATGCTGCAAAATGCATTACTGGAAAATGATTTTAAGTATTACATTCACCATGGAGTCAAAAGACACTTGCATGCAGACGGAGTCTGGGGAGAAGCTACAGAAGGAGTCTTTTGCAGATGGCAGAATTACAAAGGGCTTAAGGTGGATGGCATCTGCGGTGAAAAATCCTGGAGTACGTTGCAGATATATAATTGAAGAATATGATTACCTGTGCTAAAATAAATCAATATCCAAGATTTAACGTGAAAAGAGGAAAAGAAAATGAATATTTTTCGAAGAGCAAAAAGTGGTATGTTGATTTCAAGTGTGGTATTGATTTTAGCAGGTGTGATTCTGCTGTTTTTCCCGGAGGCAATGACAAAGACCATTGCTTATATGGCGGCTGTTTTACTAATCTGTATGGGAATTGCACAGATTATCGGGTATTTGAGATATGATCCGGGAATGGGAAGATATAGCAGCGGTGTGGTTTTGGGAGGATTTTTCATTATTTTAGGTCTGCTTGTATATTACAAAGCAGAAGCCTTAATATCCATCATACCGATTATTTTAGGAATTATCATTGTAGTCAGTGGTGTTGCCAAGTTACAGCAGGCAATCGATTTGGCACGAATGAAAGCAAGCCGTTGGAGTACCGTCTTAGCAGGAGCGTTATTGAATATTCTCCTGGGCGGTGTGATTGTATTCAATCCGTTTTCAACGGTTATGACCTTACTCCGTTTTGTGGGAATCGGTCTTATCTACAGTGGATTGTCCGATATTATTGCAACTCTTTATCTGTCCCATCAGATGAAGGACTATTATAATCAGAATTAGATAAGAAAAAAGAATAAGACGAAATCTTTTGCACATACTGAAAAAAAGACGATTCAGGAAAGGGTGTAAAAGATGGAATCTTTACGGGATAACAGTGACAATCACAAACCTTATATTTCGCCGGATAAAAGAGTATCGGAATTTACAGCCACCAGTGTGATTTTGGGAATCATACTGGCGGTTTTATTTGGCGGAGCAAATGCATATCTGGGACTGAGGGTTGGAATGACGGTATCAGCATCTATTCCGGCGGCAGTCATCTCTATGGGGATAATCCGAATCATCCTCCGAAAAGACTCCATTTTAGAAAACAATATGGTGCAGACCATTGGTTCTGCAGGCGAATCCCTTGCGGCGGGAGCTATCTTTACTATGCCCGTACTCTTTATGTGGGCAGACGAAGGAAAGATGGAATTGCCGGGACTGTGGGAAATAGCACTTATCTCCTTATGCGGCGGAATTTTAGGTGTCCTGTTTATGATACCGCTCCGTTCTGCACTCATCGTAAAAGAGCATGAGACCCTTCCCTATCCCGAAGGAACGGCATGTGCTAAGGTACTGATGGCGGGAGAAAAAGGCGGAGCAAAGGCAGGAATTGTTTTTGCAGGTCTGGGGATTTCTGCTGTCTATAAATTTATAGCGGACGGATTAAAACTCTTTCCAAGTCAGGTGGATTTTCAGATAAAAAAGTATAAGGGTTCGGGTGCGGGAATGGACGTACTCCCGGCACTTTTAGGAGTCGGCTATATCTGTGGAATCAAGGTGGCATCCTATCTTCTGGCGGGAGGTATTACTGCATGGTTTGTCATTATGCCGCTGATTTCACTGTTTGGAGCAGACGCAGTACTCTATCCGGCAGACGTTCCGATAAGCGGACTGGATACCTGGGGAATCTGGAGTAATTATATACGTTATATCGGTGCCGGAGCCGTTGCGGCGGGAGGAATATTCAGCCTTTTAAAAGCAGCCCCTTTAATTGGCACTACTTTTTTAAAAGCGGTCAGAGGATATGGGCAAAAAACAGAAGAAGAATTCCGAACAGAACAGGATATTCCGATGCCTCTTGTATTGTTGGGAATTGCACTCATCGGTGTGGGAATGTGGCTGATACCGGTTATACCTGTGAACCTGTGGGGAGCAGTTTTAATTATTGTTTTAGGATTCTTTTTTGCAACCGTTTCTTCAAGGATGGTGGGACTGGTGGGAAGTTCTAATAATCCGGTATCGGGTATGGCGATTGCAACCTTGATTGTAACGGCGTCTGTTTTCAGAGCCAGCGGAGGAGAGAGTATTAATGGAATGGTCTCTGCCATTGCGGTCAGCACCATCATCTGCATTATAGCTGCCATGGCAGGGGATACCTCTCAGGATTTAAAAACAGGATATATTGTAGGTGCAACGCCTAAAAAGCAGCAGTATGGAGAATTGCTCAGTGTTCTTGCCGCCTCCTTTGCAGTAGGCGGAGTACTTTATCTGCTTAATGCGGCATGGGGCTATGGCTCCTCCCAGCTCCCGGCTCCCCAGGCGGTGCTTATGAAGATGGTGGTAGAGGGGGTTATGGGTGGAAACCTTCCTTGGAATCTCGTCTTTGCAGGGGTGGCACTTGCAGTTGTAGCAGAGATTTTGCGTATTCCGGTCCTGCCCTTTGCCGTAGGACTCTATTTGCCAATACACTTGAGTACACCGATGGTGGTGGGTGGTCTGATAAGATTCTGGTGTGAGAAAAAACAGGATGAGGAAGAGAGAGAACAGATGACAGAAAACGGAATCCTCTATTCTTCAGGACTCATAGCAGGAGAAGGGCTTATCGGTATTCTTTTAGCCGTCCTTGCAATTTTTCCAACAGAGGGAAAATCTATCGGAGACAGGATTGCAGAGGTAGGCGAGAGTGTGAACTTTGGAAACTGGGGAGGCTTGATTGGTTTTGCTCTTTTAAGTTATACCCTTATCTTTGTAATCAGAAATGTAAACAGGAAACAAAAATAAGATGAAAGAGAATTTTTTAGACTACATTCCAAAGAGGAACAGCCGTTATGACTATCGGATGAATCAACGTGGAAATGTGGAAATCCTGGTTCCTAACCGGGGTATTCTCAACCGTATCTGCCAGCTTTTATTCAAAAAGCCGAAGGTTACCTATGTGGAGTTAGAAGAAATGGGAAGTTTTATCTGGCAGGCAATGGATGGAGAAAAGGATGTGTATGAACTGGCTTTGCTTGAACGGGAGAAATTCGGGGAAAGAGCAGAGCCTGTGTATGAGCGGTTGAGTGCGTATTTGAAGGTGCTGAGGTCCTGTAATTATATTATTTATATAAAAAAAGAAAAAACTTTACGGTATTAAAGCATTAAATGACGGAAATGTATTGCAAAATTGCAAAAATCATAATAAAATAGGGATTGACGAGTCAACTGTGAAAGATTTGAATATCACAGTTGCATAATGAGTATATACAAAAAAGGAGATTATAAGATGAGCTACGTTGATGAAGTACTTGCAAAAGTACGCGAAAAAAATGCGTCTGAACCAGAATTTCTTCAGGCAGTAACAGAAGTATTAGAATCCCTGCGTCCGGTTATCGATGCAAACGAGGATTTATACCGCAGAGAAGCATTATTAGAAAGACTTTGTGAGCCGGACAGACAGTTCAAATTCAGAGTACCGTGGGTAGATGATAAGGGACAGGTACAGGTAAACACAGGTTACCGTGTACAGTTCAACAATTCTATCGGACCATACAAAGGAGGACTCAGATTACATCCTTCCGTTAATATCGGTATCATCAAATTCTTAGGATTTGAGCAGATTTTCAAGAACTCTTTAACAGGTCTTCCAATCGGAGGCGGTAAAGGTGGTTCTGACTTCGATCCAAAAGGAAAATCAGACCGTGAAGTTATGGCATTCTGCCAGAGCTTTATGACAGAACTTTGCAAATACATAGGAGCAGACACCGACGTACCTGCCGGAGATATCGGAACAGGTGCAAGAGAAATCGGTTATATGTTCGGTCAGTATAAGAAAATCAAAGGCTTATACGAAGGCGTATTAACCGGAAAAGGTTTATCCTACGGTGGTTCTTTAGCTCGTACAGAAGCTACCGGATATGGTCTGTTATATTTAACAGAGGAAATGTTAAAATGCAATGGACATGACCTGAAAGGCAAGACTGTATGTGTATCCGGTTCCGGTAACGTTGCAATCTATGCAACACAGAAAGCACAGCAGTTAGGAGCAAAGGTTGTAACTGTATCTGATTCTACAGGATGGGTATATGATCCGGAAGGAATCGATGTTGATTTATTAAAAGAAGTAAAAGAAGTAAAACGTGCACGTTTAACAGAGTACGCTGCAGCAAGACCAAGTGCAGAGTACCATGAAGGACGCGGTGTATGGAGCATCAAGTGTGACGTAGCACTTCCTTGTGCAACACAGAACGAGCTGTTATTAGACGATGCAAAAGCATTAGTTGCCAACGGATGTATCGCAGTAGCAGAGGGTGCTAACATGCCTACTACTTTAGAAGCTACAAAGTACTTACAGGAGAACAAAGTATTATTTGCACCTGGAAAAGCTGCTAACGCAGGCGGTGTTGCTACTTCCGCATTAGAGATGAGCCAGAACTCAGAGAGATTAAGCTGGACATTTGAAGAAGTAGATGCGAAGTTACAGAACATCATGGTAAATATCTTCCACAACTTAGATGACGCTGCAAAACGTTACGGTATGGAAGGCGACTATGTTGCAGGTGCTAACATCGCAGGCTTTGAGAAGGTTGCAGATGCTATGTTAGCTCAGGGTGTTTGCTAATTAAGAATTTCTAAGAAGATATAAGATATGGAGAAGTCCTGGAAATGCTGAATTTCCGGGGCTTTTCTTTATGTATGGGTAAGATAAAAGTATTGACTGTAAACCTTGTTTATACCTTATAGTGAGGTAAATGGAAGGAGATATTATTGAAAAAAGAGATGTCTTATAGAATTTTATATGTTTGGAGGTGTTTTAGAGATGACAATAAAAGAAGTTGAGCAAATAACTGGTCTGACACGATCTAACATTCGTTTTTATGAAAAGGAAAAACTAATAAGTCCAGACCGAAATGCGAGTAACGGATATCGTGAATATTCAGAGGAAGATATAAAGACCATTAAGAAAGTAGCATATCTTAGGACTTTGGGTATATCGATTGAGGATATCCGTAGAGTTTCAAGTAAAGAGGCTAATTTGTATGACGTAGTTAAAGCACAAAGACAGAGCTTAGATAGGCAGTTATCTGAATTGGAAAATGCAAAGATACTGTGTGAGAGAATGTTGTCGTCTAATGAAAAAATTGATTATGAAAATTTAGATATTGAACAGTATGTTACCGATGTAAAAGATTACTGGAGCAAAAATGACAATGTTTTAAAATTGGATTCAGTAAGTTTCTTTTATATGTGGGGTGGAAATATTACTTGGGGAATGCTGACAATTCTAAGTTTATTAGTTGCAGTGTTTTCAATCGGACATTTGCCGGCTGAAATTCCTATCCAGTGGAGTGGTGACACAGTAAGTACCTTTGTAAATAAACAATTTATTTTTGCATTTCCGGTTGTCTGCGTAATAATCAGATTTGTATTACGCCCGTTCATTTGGAGGTGGCTTAAAATAAATATTATTGATAGTGAGTCTGTTACAGATTATATTACTAATTATTTATGCTTCATAGCATTATCAGTAGAAACATTCATCATTCTTTATGTAAAAGAAATTGTGAAACATGTGACAGTGATACTTTTCGTTGATACCTTTGTGTTAATCGGATTATTGTTA
>JBJELL010000363.1:0-6179 GCA_051879115.1 Lachnospiraceae bacterium | reverse complement strand
TGTCTTTCCTTTAGACGGACTTCTTAGAAAATCTGTTGAATTTTGAAAAGACACATATCATCGTAGATAGCAAAGACATACTCCCGGAAATTTCTGCATGATGGTAACGGAATACCACATATTATCAAAAAATCCATGATATATTCAAAATGAATTTCATCTTCCGGTAATCTATTCCATTAGCAGTATCATATAATTAGTGCGACAGCCCTAACGGCTTTTGGAGAATTCTATTTCAATTTTTGTACCTTTTCCCTTTTCGCTAGTCAGTTCCATCTTTGCTCCATGCTGCTGTATAATGTGTTTTACAATGGCAAGTCCAAGTCCAGTTCCTCCGGTAGATTTTGAACGGCTCTTATCCACCCGGTAGAAACGCTCGAAGATTCTCTCCTGATGTTCCTTTGAGATACCGATTCCGTTATCTTCCACACAAAGATATATCTTTCCTTTTATTGGCTTCACCGTAACCTCTACCTTACCGCCTTCGTTGTTGTAGCGGATGGCATTGTCGCAGAGATTATAGACCACCTCTTCTAACATTTCCCTGTTTCCTTCTAGATAAGCATTACTTCCATGGATAGAAATGTGAATATTGTGTTTTTCGGCAGAGACTTTTAACATATTTACACAGTCTTGTGCTATCTTATACAGGTCAATCGCCTCATAGAATACTTCCTGTTCGGAAGAATCCAACTGTGAGAGACGGATTGTATCATTAATTAAGGTCAGCAGACGTTTTGCACTCTTGTGAATCTCTCCCGCAAAACGAATGGTCTCTTCTTTATTTGCCATACCGTTTTGTATCAGCTCCGAATATCCTGAGATTGCTGTCAAAGGTGTCTTTAGTTCATGGGACACGTTAGCTGTGAACTCCTGGCGCATCTCTGCATTTTTCAGGATATTTTCATGCTGCTTTTGAATGGTGTTGATAAAAGGCATCAATTCCTTATAGGTGGTAATATTCTCTAAGTGATCCATATCCTTTGACATCTGTTCGATGGGATGAATCAGGCTCTTTGTCAAAAAGTTTGACAAAAACATACTAAGTAAAAACAATGCGATGACAAGTACAATAATAACCGGTGCTATCTCTAAAAAGATACTCCAGATACTGCCTACCTCTTTTGCCACACGCAGTACATTTCCATCATCTAAAAGGACTGCATAATAGAACGTATTCTTATCCATAGTATCGGAATTACGAATATACTTTCCCGTTCCATTTTTTAATGCCTGCTTGAATTCCTGTCTGTCGGAATGATTTTCCATCTTAGCCACATCTGCAATGCTGTCATAGAGAACCTTTCCGTCCTTGTCTATGAAGGTAATCCGAAGATTGTCTACATTTGGATCATAGTCTTTTTCTAAAAAACCATCATATTCCTGTGCACTTTTTATTACATGGGCATAGGTCTCTAATTCATCCATGACCTCGCCCTTAAATAATTCATAGAAAATAACGATAGATAAGCAGAGTGTCAATAAAATACCTATCGCCGAAATAATCATGAATTGAAGATTTATTTTCTTCTTCATTCTGCATTACTCCAATCTATAACCTACATTGCGCACAGTCTTAATGCGTTTTCCGCTGTCGCCTAACTTCTGGCGCAAAGTTTTAATGTGCATATCCAAAGTTCTCGACTCTCCTTCAAAATCCACTCCCCACACACGTTCCATAATCACATCGCGGGAAAGAACAATTCCGGCATTCTGAAGCATTAACTTCAGGAGTTCAAATTCCTTGTATGTCAGCTCACAGGATTTCCCGTCTACGCTCACAACATGCTTTTCATTGTCTATGGATATCTCACCTAAAGATAATATTTTTGTCTCATCCATATTCATACTTCTTCTAAGGAGCGCTTTTACTCTTGAAATCAGTTCCATAACGCCAAAAGGTTTCGTCAGATAGTCATCCGCCCCTAAATCAAGTCCTTTTACCTTATCTATCTCCGTTGTCTTTGCTGTCACCATGATAATAGGAATCTTCCTTGTCTCAGGATTTTTACGGAGTTTCTTTAGAATCTGAAGTCCGTCTTCGTCCGGAAGCATAATGTCTAAAATGACCAAATCCGGTACTTTATCTGATAGTCTGTGGTAGAAATCCTTTGCACATTCAAAGTCTGCCACCGTATATCCACTGTTTTTTAAGGAAAATGTTTCAATTTCCCGAATATTTACATCATCTTCTACAATGTAGATTAAAGACATTTTTTCACCCGCTTTTCTTATTTGCTTTTTTCTATATGATATTTATTATAATACATTTGGTAGAGATTTTGGAATTCTTTGTTATCTTTATTCTTTATTTCATTCAGATATTCATGTGTCTCGAATCCATCCTCTTCTACCTGAATCAGACATACTGCAATATTAGAACAGTGGTCTGCTACTCTTTCATAAGTAGTTAAAATATCAGATAAAGACAATCCCAGTTCAATGGTACATTTTCCTTTACGCAGACGTTTTACGTGCTGTTTACGGACTTTTACATTCAAATCATCAATCACTTCTTCTAACGGTTCTACCTGTCCCGCAAGTTCCACATTGTTTTGCTCATAGGATTTTACGGAAATATCCATGATTTCTTTGACTGCTTCACCGTATATAATCAATTCCTGTTTTGCTTTCGGAGAGAACTCCTGCTCCTTTGCCTGCATTTCCATAGCTGTCTCTGCCAGATTTAAGGCATGGTCACTGATTCGCTCAAAGTCGCTCATACAGTGAAAGAGGTTTGAAACCGTATGGTTATCCTCATCGGACAGCGGTTTACCGCTTAACTTCATAAGATAAGTGCCAAGCTCGTCCTCATAGTGGTCAATCATCTCTTCTAATTTGAAGACCTCTTTGATTTTCTTCTGATCATATTCCGTAATAGAGTCCACCGCAGCAACTAAAGCCCGCTGTGTCAGAGCTGCCATTTCAATTCCTACATTTTTACACTGTGCAACAGCGAATGCCGGTTTCTCTAAGAAACGAACATCCAAAAGTTTTGTTGCATCCGGAATTACCTCTTCTTTTTCCTCTTCTGTCTCTGGAATTGTAAGAGTTGCAAGTTTTACAAGACCCTTTCCAAACGGCAGAAGTACCAATGTTGCTGCTACGTTAAAACAACTGTGGATAACAGCGATTCCAAACGGAGTTGCCGCATCTGCTAAGAAATCAAAGTGTACAAAGGCATTTATCGCATAGAAGACTATCATAAAGATGAGTGTTCCTATAATATTAAAATACAAGTGTATCAACGCCGCTCTTTTTGCATTTTTCTTCGCACCAACGGAAGAAATCATTGCCGTTACACAGGTGCCGATATTTTGTCCCATGATAATCGGCAGAGCAATTCCATAACTCATAGCACCGGTTGCACAAAGTGCCTGTAAAATACCTACAGATGCAGAAGAACTCTGAATTACTGCTGTTAACACAAGTCCTGCTAACATACCAAGAATTGGATTTGTAAACACCAGTAAGATATTTGTAAATTCAGGAACATCGGCTAACGGTTTTACTGCATCGCTCATAGTCTCCATTCCAAACATCAAAACTGCAAATCCAAGCATAATAGACGCAATATCTTTTTTCTTGCTGTCTTTTGCCATCATCATCATGATGATTCCGATTAAAGCTAAAATCGGAGCAAAAGAAGATGGTTTTAACATCTGTACAAAAAAGTTACTACTTTCAATTCCGGTCAAACTTAAAATCCAGGAGGTAACCGTTGTACCAATATTAGCACCCATGATAATGCCAACTGCCTGACTAAGTTTCATAATACCGGAGTTTACAAATCCAACTACCATAACCGTAGTAGCTGAGGAGGACTGAATCACTGCTGTAACTGCTGCTCCTAATAATACCGCTTTCATCGGCGAAGATGTCAGTTTTTCTAAAATTTTCTCTAATTTGCCACCGGAGGTCTTCGCCAATCCGTCTCCCATGACATCCATTCCATAGAGAAATAAGGCTAATCCGCCTATCATTGTCAATAAATCAAAAAAATCCATCTCTTCTCCTTATAATTCTACATATTTTTACCTTTACCATTTGCCATTGTAAAAATCATATGTAAAATACAGGCGGTATCTGTGTAAAATCTATGTAAAATTTGGAAAGAGATGAATCTTTACTGTTTCATAAGGAAGAAAAGACCACCGAACCATCCCATCACTACGCCGGCATAACCGGTAACTAGAAAAATCTGCTCTATTCCTTCTTTCAAAGTAATGCCAAAGAAAAAACAGCTTAAACTGGATACTAGAAATCCTGCTATCATCCAGAAAATAATATTGATAAATAAAAAAGCGTGCATTTGTAAATCTCTGTTGCATTTTAACTGCGAACATTTTATCCATAGTCTTTTCATAGTTTCCTCCTAACCTTTATGCTGTCCGGTAATTGAGAAAATAACCCATTCTGCTATATTTGTTGCATGGTCTCCAATTCGTTCTAAATATTTTGCTACCATTAACAAATCGGCTGCCTGTTCCCCATTGTTTGTTTTTTGATGAATAGAAGCAATCAGTTCTTTTTTGACTGTGTTGAACAAATCATCAATGACATCATCATTTGCAATGACTTTTTGTGCTTTTTCCATATCCTTTTCCACATATGCTTCGATACTCTTTACTAACATAATCATGGTTTCTTTTGCCATCTTCTGTAAATCCTGAATATCAATAACATAAGGTTCCTTTGCCATCAAAATCGTCATCTCGGAAATATCGGCAGCATGGTCTCCAATTCGTTCCATATCGGTAATCATTTTAAGTGCTGCAGATATCTGGCGTAAATCTCTTGCAACCGGCTGCTGTTGAAGAAGGAGTTTTAAACAGAGACTCTCAATCTCTCTTTCCTTGTCGTCTATTTCCTCATCGAACTCCATAATCTCTTTTGCTTTTACGATATCCTGTTTTACCATAGCAGTAATTGCCATCTCAATGGCCTCTTCAATCAGACTTCCCATATTAATCAATTCATTGTTAAGCTGCTCTAACTGTCTGTCGAAACGATTTCTCATTATCCAAACCTCCCTGTAATATAATCTTCTGTTCTCTTGTCCTTTGGTACGGAAAACAATTGCTCTGTATTTCCATATTCAATCATCTCTCCTAAGAGGAAAAATGCGGTCTTATCGGAAACGCGGGTTGCCTGCTGCATATTATGTGTTACCATAATAATTGTATACTTATTTTTCAATTCAATGACCAAATCTTCTATTTTTGATGTAGATATCGGGTCTAAGGCAGAGGTAGGTTCATCCATTAGAATAACTTCCGGCTCTACTGCAAGTGCTCTTGCAATACACAATCTCTGCTGCTGTCCACCTGATAGCCCTAAAGCACTCTTTTTCAAACGGTCTTTTAACTCATCCCAGATTGCTGCATTTTTTAAAGAACGCTCTACAATCTCATCTAAGACTTTTTTATTTCGGATTCCATGTGTCCTTGGTCCATAGGCAATGTTGTCATAGACGCTCATTGGGAATGGATTTGGATTCTGGAATACCATTCCTACTCTTTTTCTCAGTTTATTTACATCCATATCTCCATAGATATCTTCTCCATCTAAAGTTACGGAACCTGTAATCTTACATCCTTCCACTAAGTCATTCATACGGTTTAAACATTTTAAAAAGGTGGACTTTCCACATCCCGAAGGACCGATAAAAGCCGTAATCTCATTTTCCGGCAGGTTCATCTGTATATTTTTTAATGCATGGAAGTCTCCATAATTCAGATTGAGATTCTGGATTTCAAATTTATTTCCCATCTCTTCCTCCTGTCTTCTATTTTTTGGTGAATTTTTTTGCTACTACATTGGATAACATATTAATCAGTACTACTACCACTAAGAGTACAACGGCTGTAGCATATGCCTGATCGGTATAGAGTCCTTCTTTAGAAAGGCTGTACATATGCATAGCAAGCGTTCTTCCTGAGCTGAAGATTCCCGACTTTGGAAGTTCTGCTACGTTACCCGCCGTATAAATTAAGGCTGCTGTCTCTCCAACCATACGTCCGATGGCAAGAATCACTCCTGCTAAAATTCCGGGAATTGCAGATGGAAGTACAATGCGAAAAATTGTTCTCAGTTTTCCTGCTCCAAGTCCAAAACTTCCCTCTCGAAAAGAATTTGGTACGGCAAGAAGTGCCTCTTCCGTAGTTCTCATAATGGTT
>JBJELL010000362.1:0-6227 GCA_051879115.1 Lachnospiraceae bacterium | reverse complement strand
CTCCTGAAATAGATTTTTCTATAAGTGTATGAAAAATCGCCGAATAGTATGCAATTCAAATATTGTATAGTACTTAGGGGCGTGGTATAATAGTACTAGGATAAAAGCACTAAAAACAGGTCAGATAAGAATAGCAGAGGATGGTGAGATATATGATCAAACTGATAGCAACCGATGTAGATGGAACATTAGGAAGAGTGAATACTTCCACAATTAATGAAGAATATTATCCGGTTATCCGCAGACTTATGGATAAGGGGATTAAGATAGCCATCGCAAGCGGAAGACAGCAGCCGGCATTGGAACATCTGTTTCAGAAGATAGGTGGAAACCTGGCTTATATTGCAGATAACGGAGCTCATGTCTGGCTTCAGAATGAAGATTTGTATGTCTCTAAGATGGATTTAGAAACCTCTCATGAACTGGTTCGTGACGTGCGCAGGCTGGGAAACGGATGCGAATGTGCCTACTGTGTAGCAGGAAAAGCATATTTCACCCCACAGGATATGAATGTCTATCAAATTATGAAAAATGATATGAAATATGACTGCTATTTAGTGGATTCGTTGGAAGAACTGGAAGAACCATGTATCAAGATGACCGTTTATCATCCGACGGATGCGGAAGGGGCAACGGCAGAATGGTTTACCCCGAAGTGGAAAAAGCGTTTGCAGGTGGCCTGTTCCGGTTATTATTATATGGATATTATGAATGCTGATACAAATAAAGGAGAATCCTTAAAAAAAGTGCAGAAATACTACGGTATTACAAAAGAAGAGACGATGGCATTTGGGGATAACTTTAATGACCTTGAAATGTTTGAACAGGCATATTACAGCTATGCTGTAGGAGATGCAAGACAGGAAGTTATCGACAGTGCGAGATTTACAGCACCGCCGATGAAAGAAGATGGAGTCTTAACAGAACTCAAGAAACTCTTGTATGCTCTTAATTAATAATAGATAGATGTACCACCGTCAATAATCTCCTGAAGAGAGGTATGAATCCAGTTGATAGCCCCCTCTGTATCGTGGGCTTCAAAGTAACGGCAGAGGATGTCATTATTTTCATAGAGCTTATCAATTCCATGGAGCCGGTAAAAACGGTCCCAAAGTGAGGTTACAGGAGCCTTAAAAGAAGAAAATATCAAAGGAATCAAAGTATTTCCGGATAGAAAAGCAAGTTCATGCTGGAAACGGAAAGCGTAATCAATGGCAGCAGATGCAGTATCTGCTGCTTTTATATTTTCTACATAACTTCTGAGTAAGGCGATTTCTTCTTCTTTTGCAGTCGGAAGCCAAAGCTGGATTGCAAGAGTGTCTAAAGCAATACGAAGTTCTAAAATGGAACGGACTTCCACATCCCTTAGAATTCCTCCATTATAGTTCATAATGGACATTAAGGTATCCATAGTTCCATCTCTGCGGTAGTCGGCAACAAAAGTACCGACACGGGGTTTTATAATTAAAAAACCTTTGCGGGCAAGCTCTGTAATCCCGGAATTCACAACGGCACGGCTTACCTGCATAGAGTCTGCAAGCTCCCGCTCCGAAGGGAGTTTTTCCCCGACTGCCAGCTTTCCCGACAATATCATGGTTTCTAATTCCTGAATAAATAATTCTTTTAATGAGGGTGCATTTAATTTCGTAAATTCCATAAGTCTGTTCACTCCTTTAAGTGCTTTTGGTATAACCACGTACCACAAACATTATATGGTAATATTTGTTAAAAATCAAGATAAAAGTATACAAATAATGGAAAAAAACAACTTTAAATATAGTGTATTTCCTTGACGAACACCTATAAGACATGTTAATATTTTATCAAGGCTCAAAATTGTCATTCTGGTATGACCAGAAAAGAGGTAACCAGTTGATTTGAAAAGAAGGAGGAAAAAGGATGGATAAATTCCGTGTTCTGGAGATTAAGAAAAGTGTCTTCGATGATAATGACCGTGAAGCGGATATCTTAAGAGAAGAACTTAAGAAAGAGAAGACATTTTTACTGAACTTAATGTCATCTCCAGGGTCAGGAAAGACCACAACCTTAAAACGTACCATAGAAGCGTTAAAGGATGAGATGAAGATTGGAGTCATGGAGGCAGACATTGATTCCGATGTGGATGCAGATACGATTTCAAAGACCGGGGCGAAGGTCATTCAGCTTCATACCGGAGGTATGTGCCACTTAGACGCCGGCATGACGAAGCAGGGAATGGAAGGTCTTGGAACAGAGGACGTAGACCTGGCTATCTTAGAGAATGTGGGCAATCTGGTATGTCCGGCAGAATTTGATACCGGAGCAGTCAAGAATGCCATGATTTTAAGTGTGCCGGAAGGCGATGATAAACCACTGAAGTACCCGCTGATGTTTTCTATCGTGGATGTGCTTTTAATCAATAAAATAGATGCAATAGAGTATTTCGACTTTGATTTAAAAGCCTGTGAAGAACGGGTGAAAAAATTAAATCCAAACGTAACCATCATTCCAATTTCGGCTAAAACCGGAGAAGGAGTAGATAAGTGGGCAGAATGGCTTCGTAAGGAAGTAAAACAGTGGAATGCATAAGACAAAGAAATAAAAGAGGAGAATAGGAATGGCTGAACAAAGAGAGTTAATTTTAAAGCTTGGACAAAAGATTACAGACCGAATCGGACATACAGTAACTGTAGATGATCCGGAATACTGGGGTCTTGCAAGTGTTGTTACCGATGAAATGGCAGAGGTTGCACTCTCCATGAAAGTCCGCGTACCTGCAAGATTAGAAGAGATTGCAAAGAACTGCGGCAAGAGCGTAGAAAGAACCGAAGAATTGTTAAAAGAGATGGGTGTTATCGGACTAATCGAGTTCGACTGGGAAAACCCACAGCATGAAAAACAGTACATACTTCCGATGTTCGTACCGGGTTGTGCAGAGTTCATGGTAATGAACAAAAAACAGGTTGAGGCACATCCTGAAATTGCAGACTTCTTCGAGCAGATGGCTCGTTTACCACTTGAGAAGGTAACTCCAATGGTACCTCCAGGGGGTGCAGGAATCGGTATGCACGTTATTCCGGTAGAGAAGGCGATTCCGGCAGAGCAGAAATCTGCAAGTGTAGAGCACATTTCTCATTGGTTAAAGAAATACAAAGACAAATATGCGGTAGGCGAATGTTCCTGTCGTATTCAGCAGCGTATCAGAGGCGAGGGTACAGGTGATATCGAAGGAGAGCTCTGTATCGGTGTCGGCGATATGGCTGACTACCTCGTTGAGACCGGCAAAGGTCGTTATATCGAATACGACGAGGTAATGGAGATTTTAGAGAGATCAGAAAAGAACGGTTTTGTTCATCAGATTACCAATATCGACGGACAGAATAAGATTTTCGCAATCTGTAACTGTGCAGTTGGTGTATGTAACGCACTTCGTACATCACAGTTATTCAATACACCGAATATGTCACGTTCCGCATACCGTGCCAGCGTAGAACCACAGAACTGTGTGGCTTGTGGTCGTTGTGTAGAGGTATGTCCGGCAGGTGCTGCAAAATTAGGTCAGAAGCTTTGCACCAAGAATGGTCCGATCGAGTATCCGCAGCATGAGCTTCCGGATAAGGTAAAATGGGGACCGGAGAAATGGAATCCAAATTATCGCGACGACAATAAGATTAACTGCTATGAGACAGGTACAGCTCCATGTAAGACCGCTTGTCCTGCTCATCTTCCGGTACAGGGCTATGTGAAGATGGCGGCTCAGGGAAGATACATGGATGCTCTGAAGTTAATCAAACATGAGAATCCATTCCCGGCAGTCTGCGGTGCTATCTGTAACAGAAGATGTGAGGATGCATGTACCCGTGGAACTATTGACGAGGCAGTGGCAATCGACGAAATCAAGAAATTCATCGCAGAGCAGGAATTAAACAGCGAAAACAGATATATACCTGAGACAGTAAACCATGTCGGCAAACAGTTTGAAGAGAAGATGGCAATCATCGGAGCTGGTCCTTCCGGTATGTCTGCCGCTTACTACTTAAGATGTAAGGGATATCCGGTCACTGTTTTTGAGAAAGAATCCAGAGCCGGCGGTATGTTGATGAATGGTATTCCATCCTTCCGTCTTGAGAAAAATGTAATCGAGGCAGAAATCGATGTATTACGTCAGATGGGAATAGAGTTCAAGTTTAACACAGAAGTAGGAAAAGATGTTACAATCCAGCAGCTCCGTGACCAGGGCTACAAGGCATTCTATGTGGCAATTGGTGCACAGGGTGGACGTAAGACCGGCGTTCCGGGCGAGGACGCTGAAGGTGTTATTACCGGTGTAGAATTCTTAAGAAAAGCAAATATTTCTGAGGATGCTCATGCACTTTCCGGTGATACCGTAGTTATCGGAGGCGGTAACGTAGCTATCGACGTATCTAGAATGGCACTCCGTTCCGGTTCTGCAAAAGTATCCCAGTACTGCTTAGAGTCCCGTGATATCATGCCGGCAGCAGCAGATGAGGTAGCAGAGGCAGAAGAAGAAGGAATCGTAATTGGAAATGGTTGGGGACCAAAGGAAATTGTAACGGAAAATGGAAAAGTCAAAGCTGTCGTATTCAAGAAATGTGTTTCCGTATTTGACGAGGAGCATCGTTTCAACCCTCAGTACGATGAAAATGACTTATTAACCGTAGAATGTCAGAATGTGATTTTATCCATTGGACAGTCCATTGAATGGGGTAACTTATTAGACGGAACCAAAGTAGAATTAAACAGAAACAATACAGCAGTGGCAGATGCAGTAACCTTACAGACTGGCGAAGCAGATATCTTCGTTGGAGGAGATGTCTACACAGGACCTAGATTTGCCATTGATGCTATCGCAGCAGGTAAAGAAGCATGTGAATCCATGCACCGTTTCGTACATAAGGGACACAGCTTAACCCTTGCACGTGACAGACGTAATTTCATTGAGTTAGATAAGGACAATATCGAAATCGAAACCTTTGACAATGCAAAACGTCAGGTACCGGGTAAGAAAGCAGGAGTTTCTCAGGAGACCTTCCGTGATTTAAGAAGCACCTTTACCGAGGAGCAGATTAAGACAGAGGCAGCTCGTTGCTTAGGTTGTGGAGCATCTGTTGTAGACCCGAATAAGTGTATCGGATGTGGTCTGTGTACCGTACAGTGTGAGTTTGATGCAATCCACTTAAGCCGTGATCTTCCGGAGTGCAGTAATATGTGGAAAGCAGAAGATAAGTTAAAAGCAATTCTTCCTTATGCTGCAAAACGTAAAATTAAGATTACATTCAGTGGTAACAAAAACAAGAAATAAGATAAATTGAGGTAAGATATGCACGAATTAGGAATTTTAGTTCACATGGCAAAAACCGTTAAGGAAGTTGCCGAGGAGAACAACCTGACAGAAATCGGAGGAATTACCTTGGAAATCGGTGAGGTAAGCGGGATTGTACCGGAGTTTTTGACAGACTGCTGGGAATATTACCGCAAAAAAGAAGAGATTATGAAAAACTCCGATCTGAAGATAGAAATCATGCCGGCGGTAACCTATTGCGAAAGCTGTGGGAAAACCTATCCGACGGTGGAGCACGGAAAGCAATGCCCGTATTGTGAGAGTTATGAGACCTATCTTTTGGAAGGAAATGGGTGCAATATCAAAGAAATTGAGGCCTGTTAGTGCCAGAAGGGAAGATTCCTGTTAAATGATATATGAAAAGAGTTGTACTAGGTTAATCCTGGTACGGCTCTTTTTTGTATGCTGTCACCATACGTTAAGGCATAGCACTTTATTTTTTGCAGAGAAAAAATAAGATGGTTTCAAAAAAAATATAGTAAAATAGCCTCATGATTTGCGAATAAAAACGAAAAAATCATAACAAATCCTATACAAAATGACGAATGTGTGTGGAAAATAAAAATAAATATATACACATCGCACAAAGTGTGTAAAAAGCGATATTGACGAAAGAAAACAAAGATGGTAATTTAAGGATGTAAACGAACTACGGGGTATGTAGTAGTAAAGAAAACGGCGTTAGTGTTAAGGAGGAAAACAATCATGAAGATGAAAAAGATTTGGAAATGGGCTTTATGCTTCGCAATGACAGCAGCAGTAACAGGAACAACATTATTACCATCTATGACAGCGAAAGCTGCAGAAGAAACATATGATACATCCTGTGATGTAGCAAAGTTTGTATATCAGGGTTATTACCACTGCGATACAGGTGTGAATCCGG
>JBJELL010000361.1:0-6270 GCA_051879115.1 Lachnospiraceae bacterium | reverse complement strand
CCGGGGGAAGCCTTATCTTCGTCTCTCCGGGACAGCTTCATTCCATCGAACCATATGAAAACTGTCGGATGGAATACGAAAATATCATGTTTCGTCTGGATATGTTTATGACACAGAATCCCGATTTGTGCGGAACGAACTTTTTCATCCCGCTTTATGAACAGCGAATGGAACTTACCACCCATCTTACGCCGGATACCCCTCATTATCCTGAGGTAGTCTCCTGCCTGAATACGGTGGACGAAATCTGCATGACCTTTCCGGAAGGGTATCAGTTCCTGATCAAGTCCTCTCTCTTTGAGATGTTCTTTTTTCTTTCTTCTTATTTTTCTAAGAAGAGAAGTTCTCATAAGAATGATACCTCTTTAGATAAAATAAAATTTATTTTAAAGTATGTGGAAAACCATTATTCTGAGAAAATATCCATCTCAGAAATAGCAGAACAGAGTGGTTTCAGTGAGTCCCACTTCATGAGATATTTTAAAAAACTTATGGGGGTATCTTTTACTGCCTATCTGAATGACTACCGATTGATGATGGCGTCGAGACTGCTCCTTACTTCCGATTCTTCGGTCTTAAGTATTGCAGAAGAGGTAGGGATTGAGAATGTATCCTATTTTAACCGTATATTCAAAAGACGCTTTGGGGTTACCCCAAGCGTCTTTCGCAAACAGGCGGATACTGCTCCTTAATAAACAGTATCTACCTTTATCATATTTGTAGTTCCCGATTTTCCAATCGGTACACCGGAAGTAATGACTACCGTATCACCGGAATCTAAATATCCCTCTTTCTTTGCCCCTTGAATCGAGCGTGCAAACAAATCAAAGACATTCTTTTCTTCTTTAATCATAACCGGGTACACGCCCCAGGACAGATTAATCTGACGGCTGACTTTTTCATCCATCGTGCATCCGATAATCGGACATCCCGGACGGTATCTTGAGAGTGCTCTTGCAGATCTTCCTGACTTTGTAACGGTAATAATTGCTTTTGCATTCAAATCATGTGCGGTAGTGCAGGTTGCATGACAGATGGCATCGGTCACATCAGGATTTGCCTCTTTTTCATAGTGGAAGAAACGTTTCTGATAATCAATGTCTCTTTCTGTTCGGTCTGCAATCCGAACCATCATCTTCAACGCCTCTATCGGATAATTTCCCGCTGCGGTCTCGCCGGATAACATAATCGCACTGGTTCCGTCATAGATAGCATTTGCAACGTCTGTCGCCTCAGCTCTGGTCGGTCTTGGATTCTTCATCATGGAATCTAACATCTGTGTGGCTGTAATAACCTGTTTTCCGGCTTTGTATACTTTTTTGATAATCATCTTCTGGATTACCGGAACTTCTTCTGTGGGAATCTCAACCCCCATATCGCCACGGGCAATCATAATTCCGTCAGAGACTTCTATAATGGAATCGATATTATCCACACCCTCGCCGTTTTCAATCTTAGCAATGATATTGATATTCCATCCGCCGTTTTCATCCAAAAGTCTTCTTATCTCTAAGACATCTTCTTTTGAACGAACAAAAGATGCTGCAATAAAATCCATATCCTCACGGATGGCAAAAAGAATATCTTGTCTATCCTTCTCACTTAAGTACTCCATGGCAAGATGAATTCCCGGTACATTGATTCCCTTGTGATTTGAGATAGCACCTGCATTTAACACCTTACAGATAATCTCTTCATTCTCAATTTTTTCTACCTGCATCTCGATTAAACCATCGTCAATCAGAATTCTGGTTCCAATCTCTACATCCTTCCAAAGGTCTTCATAAGTAATCGATGCACGTTCTTTATTTCCTAAAATCTCTTTTCCGGTTAAAATAAAGGTCTGTCCTTTTTCTAACTGGACCTTATCCCCTTCAAAATCCCGAAGGCGAATCTCCGGTCCCTTTGTATCTAAAAGTGCCGCTACGGGCTGTCCGCATTTCTCTCTCAGCTCACGAAGTCTTTGGATTCTTCCCCTCTGTTCTTCATGGCTTCCATGAGAGAAATTGAATCTTGCCACATTCATTCCCTCTCGAATTAACTGTTCTAACACATCTCCTCTGTCCGTTGCCGGACCCATGGTACAGACAATCTTTGTCTTACGCATTCTCACTTTCCTCCTTGCCGGCTTCTAATTTTTTCTTCTTCACAAGCCGTGCTCTAACATCTTCTTTTAATAAAGTATATAATACGGAACATACCGGTATAAAGAAAATCATACCGACAATGCCGTATAAACTACCTCCAATGGTGACTGCTGCTAACACCCACATGGATGGAAGTCCGATAGAACCTCCCACGACATGAGGATAAATCAGATTTCCCTCTAACTGCTGCAGTACTAAAAACAGTACTAAAAATCCCAATGCCTGCATTGGGTTTACTACTGCTATTAAAAAGCATCCTACAATGCATCCGATAAATGCTCCCCAGATTGGAATTAAAGCCGTTACTGCGATTAATACACTGATCAGAAGTGCATACGGCATTCTGAAAATGGACATAGCTATAAAAAACATTGTGCCCAGAATACATGCTTCCAAACACTGTCCTGAAATAAATTTCTGAAAAGTCACACTGGTAAGCTTTCCTATTCTCCAAATCTGGTCTGCAACCGGTTTCTTTAAATACGCATCCAGAAAATGTCTGGTCTGCTCTTTTAACTTTTCCTTTTGACCTAAGATATAGATAGCAAAAATAAGTCCAATAAAAAGATTCACAACATTTCCTAATGTTCCGCTTAATTTTTCCATTGCCGCAGAACCGGAGCTGCTCACCCAACGGTTTAAAAATCCCATCACTTCATTTAGAATCTTCTCGCTGCTTAAGTTCAGATTATAAAGCGAATCTGCAAACTGCGGGAATCTATCCATCATCTTTAACTGGAAAGACTCAAAGTTTTGTATTGCTCCCGGAACTGCCTGCACAATACTTCCTATGGTCTTGCTAATCTGCGGTACAATCAATGCAGCCACTGCACAGATGATTCCAAACACAAATACAAGAGTAAGCAGAATTGCAAGTGTTCTTCTCATCTTCTCGAACTGCTTTTTCTTCAACACCTTCCGTTCAAAAAATTTCATCGGTACATTCAAAAAGACTGCCAGTACCGTTCCTAAAATAAATGGCATAAATACGGCAAGCAGATTGGCTGCCCAGTGACAGACACTTCCAAAATTCAATGCCACCGCCAGCATAATTACCGTAAAACTGATTAATCCCAATGCAGTTAAAATTTTCTTCTTCTCTTTACTCATTCACATTCTCCTCGTTGTATATACGCCTGCTCCATGACAGTTTTTACCTCTTTGCCTTTTCCACAATCAGCTTTAATAACTGGATTTCAAACAGATTTGCAACGGCACATCCATAGATGACTCCTAACATGGATAAGCTCAACGATGCCACACCAAACAAATCTTTTAATCCCGGTACAAATAATACCAGATTCAGCACCACGAAACCTGCCAAAAACGCACGATTTAAAAACTTATTATCCCACATCTGTTTTTTAAACAACAGTGGATGTTTTGACTTGGAATTAAATCCATGCACCAACCGTGACAGACATAGGGTTGCAAATGCCATCGTACATGCCAGTTCACTGTCCGTGCCTAAACCGACATAATAAGCTGTCATTGTGTTAATACCGATAATCAGACCTTCTATTAAGATTCCCACAAGGAAATCCTTTGTAAGAATCCCTTCTTCTCTTGGTCTTGGTTTTTCCTCCATGACCTCCGGTGTATGCTTATCCAGCCCTAGGGCAATCGCCGGAAGACTGTCCGTTAACAGATTGATAAATAAAAGCTGTACCGGAAGGAACGGGGATGGAAGTCCCGCAAGACAAGCATAAAGCACCGTCAGGATTCCTGCTGTATTTCCCGAAAGCAGGAATTTTATCGCTTTCTTGATATTATTATACACATTTCTTCCCGTTTCAACTGCTTTTACAATGGTACTGAAATTATCATCCGTTAAAATCATCGCTGCCGCATCTTTGGCAACCTCAGTTCCCGTAATACCCATGGCAACTCCGATATCTGCCTGTTTCAGTGCCGGTGCATCATTGACCCCGTCTCCTGTCATAGACACAATCTTTCCCTTTTCCTGCCATGCCCTTACAATCCGAATCTTATGCTCCGGTGACACCCTTGCATAGACAGCTGTTTTCTCGACGTGTTCCATAAGCTCTGCATCGCTCATAGACTCTAATTCTCTTCCCTCAAGAGCTTCTAAACCTTCACTTAGGATTCCTAATTCTTGTGCGATTGCCATTGCTGTAATCTTGTGGTCACCGGTAATCATAACCGGACGGATTCCCGCCTGCACACATTTTGCAACCGCCTCTTTTGCTTCTTCTCTCGGTGGGTCTATCATAGCGACCATTCCCAAAAATGTCAATTCCTTTTCATCTTCTAAGGATAAATTTTCATCCGAAATATGTTTTGTGGCAAAGGCAAGCACCCGAAGTCCACTTCTAGAAAATTCCTCATTTTCCTCTAAAATCCTTTTTTTATCCGCGTCGGTAATCGGACGCACCCCGTCTTCTGTCTCTACTGCTTCTACTTTTTGCAGTAGTTCATCTACAGCCCCCTTGACCGCCATGTACTTCTGTTCCCCTATCTGATAGGCAACAGACATCAACTTTCTATCAGAATCAAAAGGAAGTTCTCCCATTCTCGGGTACTCCTTTCTAACCTGCACAGAATCTACCTGATACTCATCGGAAAAGTTCAAAAGTGCAACCTCTGTCGGATCTCCGATTTCCTTTCCATCCACATTACTTGCATCATTGCACAAAATTCCCGCATAGAGGAGCTTTCTCTCTAGCTTGCTGTCTATATCAGCCTCTTTTGCACTTCTGCTCTCTCCACCTATAAAAAATTTTTTTACCGTCATCTTATTCTGTGTCAACGTTCCCGTCTTATCGGAACAAATCACAGAAACACTTCCCAGACCTTCTACTGCCTGTAACTTTCTAATAATCGCATGTTCTTTTACCATTCTTCTCGTTCCAAATGCTAGCACAATGGTAACAATCGAACTAAGTGCTTCCGGTATCGCTGCCACCGCTAAAGCTATGGCAAAGATAAAGGCATTTAAGATTTCTTCTCCTCGCAAAATGCTCAGTCCAAATATCAGGGCACAGATAAGTAGAATCCCCACCGATAAGTACTTTCCAAAGTTATCCATACTCACCTGAAGCGGTGTCTTTTTCTGCTTCGTATCATTTAAAAGTTTTGCAATCTTACCAACTTCAGTCTCAATTCCAGTCCCGGTCACTAAGAACCTTCCTCTTCCATTCGTAACAAAACTTCCCGAAAATACCATATTCTGCTGATCGCCTACAACCACTTCCTGTGCAATCTCTTCCACCTGTTTTTCCGCACTCAGACTCTCCCCCGTCAAAGCACTCTCATTTACCTTAAGACTTGCCGCCTCTATCAGACGTCCATCCCCGCAGATATAATCTCCCGCTTCAAGCAGCACCACATCCCCCGGCACCACCTCACTACAGGGCAGAACCACCGTCTCCCCATCCCGCAGCACCTTTGCCTCCGGCATAGACAGTTCCTTTAGACTCTCTAACGAATGATCTGCCTTCTTCTGTTGCACCGTCCCAAGAATCGCATTCATCGTAATAACTGCTGCAATGACAATACAACTCTCAATATCTCCTAAAAATGCTGAGATCAATGCTGCTCCAGTCAAAATCAACACCAGTACATCCGCAAACTGTCCCAAAAAAATCTGCAGTGTACTCTTCTTCTCACCCCCCGGCAGCTCATTCTTCCCATACTTTTCTAATCTCTTCGCCGCCTCTTCATTCGTAATACCATTCAGGTCACTATCTAATTCCTGAAATACTTCCTCCACCTTCATCTGATAGAAGTTCTTCATTCTAATCACCAAATCCTTTCCGCAGAATCTCTTTTTTATTCGAGGGCTATCGAGGTTGTTACCCATAAAACAAAAAAGAGACCTCTGCTGTAATTTCTTACAACAAAAGTCTCGCTGCTTCGTTACGAACCGGATATCTGCATCCGAATATCTATCTCCTCCGGACACGACATCGTAATGACGGCTTCGCAAACACCTTACGGTGCCAACTACTCCCTTTTATCAATGCTAAAATAACAAATTTTTTCAATCACATCAAGCCACAAAAGAAAATCTTGACGCTTTCTTTACGTTTCTTTTTCTTCCTCCGGCTCCGGGAGAACCATACGGATTTTCTCTACACGGTTTTTATCCATAGACTCCAAA
>JBJELL010000360.1:0-6281 GCA_051879115.1 Lachnospiraceae bacterium | reverse complement strand
ATATCGATCAATCCTCAGACTATGAAGCAGGAGACGTTGGACATCATTGGACGGCATCACACCGTAACACAGACCATTGACAGTTATAAAACGGCAAGAGAGTTAGGGTTTGGCAACATTAACATGGATTTGATTATGGGACTGCCCAATGAGGACATTGAAGATGTGCGTCATACCATGGAGATTTTAAAGGAACTGGACCCGGATAATATTACGGTTCATTCTCTTGCGATTAAACGTGCCGCAAGATTGAATATGTTTAAAGACGATTATAAAAATCTGAAGATGGAAAATACCTGGGAGCATATTGATTTGACGGCGAAATACTGCAAAGAGATGGGATTAGAACCCTATTATCTCTATCGGCAGAAGAACATGGCAGGGAATTTTGAGAATGTGGGTTATGCAAAACCTGAAAAAGCCGGAATCTATAATATTTTAATTATGGAGGAAAAGCAGACGATTATGGCACTGGGTGCGGGTGCAACCACAAAATTCGTCTTTGACCATGCTACGAGAATGGAAAGAGTGGAAAACGTAAAAGATGTTAAGAACTATTTAGATAGAATCGATGAGATGATACTAAGAAAAATCAGGAAGATGGAGGAGTTACAATGGCATTAAAGAAGAAACCGGTAAATGGAATGAAGGATATTCTCCCACAGGAGATGCAGATTCGTGATTATGTAATCAGTGTAATCAAGGAGACTTATGGAAGATTTGGATTCACTTCGATTGAAACCCCATGCTTAGAAGATATTGGAAACTTAAGCAGTAAACAGGGTGGGGAGAACGAGAAGTTAATCTTTAAAGTACTAAAACGTGGGGAAAAGCTGAACTTAGAAACCGCAAAAACGGATACCGATGTGGTGGATATGGGACTTCGCTATGATTTGACAGTTCCGCTGGTACGCTACTATTCTAACAATGCCAATGATTTACCGTCTCCCTTTAAAGCATTACAGATGGGAAATGTGTGGAGAGCGGACAGACCGCAGAGAGGACGTTACCGTCAGTTCATGCAGTGTGATATTGATATCTTAGGAGAGCCAAGCAACTTAGCAGAGATTGAACTGATTTTAGCAACTACAACCACACTTGGAAAACTGGGATTTAAGAATTTCCAGATTCGTATTAATGAAAGAAGAATCTTAAAAGCAATGGCAGCTTACAGCGGATTTGCCGAAGAAGATTACGACACTGTATTCATTATCTTAGATAAGATGGATAAGATTGGTTTAGATGGAGTAGCCGAAGAACTTGCAAAAGAGGGCTATGCGAAAGAATCCATTGATAAATATTTAGGATTATTTAAAGGAATTGAAGAAGCGGAGAATGGAATTGCCTATCTTGCCGATACTTTAAAAGATGTCTTAGAAGATGAAGTATCTAAGAGTTTACAGGAAATTATTGCAAGCGTAGAGGCAACGAAAGAAGCGGATTTTGAGATGGTCTTTGACCCGACGCTGGTTCGTGGAATGTCCTATTATACAGGAACAATTTTTGAGATTGCAATTCCTGAATTTGGCGGAAGCTGCGGAGGCGGCGGACGTTACGATAAGATGGTTGGAAGATTTACCGGGAAAGATGTTCCGGCATGTGGATTTTCCATTGGATTTGAGAGAATTGTACTGCTCTTATTAGAAAATGGATTTCAGATTCCAACTCAGCCAAAGAAAAAAGCATACTTAATTGAAAAAGGTTATTCTTCTGAAAAACTCTGCGAAGTTATGAAGCAGGCGCAGGAGGAGAGAAAGGCAGGTCTGCAGGTACTTGTCAGCCGTATGAATAAGAACAAAAAGTTCCAGAAAGAACAGCTTGCAAAAGAAGGCTATGAAGAAATCGTAGAATTTTTCAATAGATAATATTTAATCAATAATTTTTTTACAGACAGGAAATGATGGAGGAAGATAGAAATGGCAGAATCAATGAAAGGTTTGCACAGGACACACAGATGTACCGAGGTTTCTAACCAGAATATCGGCGAAACCGTGACCGTAATGGGTTGGGTACAGAAAAGAAGAAATTTAGGAAGTCTGATTTTTATTGACTTAAGAGACAGAAGCGGACTCTTACAGGTGGTATTTGATGAACCACAGGTGGGAAGCAAAGGCTTTGAAAAAGCGGGAACCCTTAGAAGTGAATTCGTAGTTGCCGTAACCGGAGTGGTACAAAAAAGAAGTGCAGCCGTAAATGAAAATTTGAAAACAGGGGATATCGAAGTGATTGCAAAGGATATCCGTATTCTTTCTGAGGCAGAGACACCTCCATTCCCAATCGAAGAAAATTCTCAGACTAAGGAAGAGATGCGTTTAAAATACCGTTACTTAGACCTTAGAAGACCGGATTTACAAAGGAATATCATGATGAAGAGCAAGGTAGCCATGCTGCTTCGCAATTTTATGGAAAAAGAGGGATTCTTAGAGATTGAGACCCCGATTTTAATGAAATCCACACCGGAGGGAGCTAGAGATTATCTAGTACCAAGCCGTGTACATCCGGGCTCCTTCTATGCATTGCCACAGTCACCACAGCTTTATAAGCAGTTGCTTATGTGTTCCGGTTATGACCGTTATTTCCAGATTGCAAGATGTTTCCGTGATGAGGATTTGCGTGCAGACAGACAGCCGGAATTTACTCAGGCAGATATGGAGCTTTCTTTCGTAGATGTAGATGATGTCATCGATGTCAATGAAAGACTCCTTGCCTATGTATTCAAAGAGGCAATCGGGGTAGAAGTGCCGCTTCCGATTCCAAGAATGACCTGGCAGGAGGCAATGGACCGTTTCGGTTCCGATAAACCGGATACACGTTTTGGAATGGAATTGGTAAATGTATCAGATGTGGTTGCAGGCTGTGGATTTGGCGTATTTACCGGAGCGTTGGAAAACGGCGGTTCTGTTCGTGGTATCAATGCCAAAGGTCAGGGAGCAATGCCTCGTAAGAAGATTGACAAGTTAGTAGAATTTGCAAAAGGTTACGGTGCCAAAGGACTGGCTTATTTATCCATCAATGAGGATGGAACCTACAAGTCCTCCTTTGCAAAATTCATGACAGATGAAGAGTTAGCAGCATTGGTAGAAAAGATGGCAGGAGAGCCGGGAGACTTATTACTCTTTGCAGCAGATAAGAACAAAATCGTATGGAATGTACTTGGCGCACTTCGTTTAGAGTTAGCAAACCAGTTAGAGTTACTTGATAAGAATCAGTACAACTTCTTATGGGTAACCGAGTTCCCATTGTTAGAGTGGTCTGACGAAGAAAACCGTTTTATGGCAATGCACCATCCATTTACCATGCCGATGGAGGAAGACTGGGATAAGATTGACTCCGATCCGGGTGCTGTTCGTGCAAAGGCATATGATATTGTCTTAAATGGTACAGAGCTTGGTGGCGGTTCCGTCCGTATTCATCAGAATGATATTCAGGAGAAGATGTTAGAGGTACTTGGATTCAGCAACGAGCAGGCACATGAGCAGTTCGGATTCCTGTTAGACGCATTTAAGTATGGAGTACCGCCGCATGCAGGACTTGCATATGGCGTTGACCGTATGGTGATGTTAATGATGCAGTGCGATTCTATCCGTGACGTGATTGCTTTCCCGAAAGTAAAGGATGCATCCTGTCTGATGTCCCAGGCGCCAAGTCCTGTAGACGTAAAACAGTTAGAAGAGTTGGGGATTGAAGTAAGCGAAAAAAAAGAAGAAGAATAAGAAAGAATATAGCCTAAAAGGTGGTATTTATAAAACAGTAAACAGACAAGGTATGGCTTTTGCCATGCCTTGTCTGTTTGATGAACTAAAATGTTTTATCTTTGTGCCCATTATGTTCTTTCGTGTATCCTGAGTTCACCTTATTTTCTATGAATGTTACCAAAGAATAGTACAGCATAATCAGGGCAGATGAAATCAGAATGCCTGCCAGAATATCGGTAAACCAATGCACACCGGAGAGAAGTCTGCCAATTACGGTTATTCCGATGATTAAGATGGAAATAATATCGGCAGTAATTAGAATATACCTTTTATTTTTGAATAGATGATGAAACATCATCATTGCGGTAGTCATAATACAAATTACAATCATGGTGTGGGATGATGGATAGGAAGCTTCTAGAGCCGTATCCATTATGATGGGTCTGTAATTGATGATGACACATTCAAAAAATAGATAAACAGCAGCAACCAGTGTATAAAATACGCCTAATAAAAGAATATGGTAATCTACTTTCAAAAGATGTTTGCGTTTGATGAGCTGACAAAAACCCAAAACCGCAAAACCAAAAGCAAACAGCAGGGCAGTTACTCCCAGCCAATCTGTGATATCATACCAAATTAGGTTCACGCCAAAAAGATGAAATACAAATTGATTGATGGAAGCAAAACCCACACTGGAATTTTGTGGACCGATTGCTCTTACGTCAATTGTTTTTGCCGCAAGGGTAAAAAGTACAGATAAAAAGAATAATAGTCCCGTAATAATAAAGTTTCGTTTTGTCTTGTTCTTGTACATAGTTCATTTCCTCCGATAAAATATAATTGTTGTCTGTGAGCTGACTACATTTTTATTATCATTGTACAAGAAGCCGTAGACAAGAAACTTACCGTCACATGAGAAAAAAGCCCCGACACGTTTCGTGTCAGAGGCTTTTTTTACTTCATTTTGCTCTGTTTTATCAAAATATATGTTTTTCCTACAAGAAATAAAAATAGAAGTGTTGTTGCATATGGTTCCCTCGCTGCAGCCAAAAAACATACTGCTATTATACTCAGGACGATAGAAAATTTTGTAGAAATATCACCCCATAACTTTTGATCGAAATGAGTAGATATTAATTTTGTAATCCCGGTCACAATTATAATAATATATACAGTCCAATAGATAACAAGATTGATAGTAGTAGTGTTTGTAAAGGAGAGTAGATTAACGGAATAAATATACCCATCTACGGGATTGCCGTATAAAGGTAAAAAAATAAGTGTAACCACCATCACATCTAAGATTCCGATGATAAAGTTATAAATTTTTTTTAGATTGTAACTGTTTTCTGTTTCTGCTAAGGTGATCAGTTCTTCTCCTGATAGTAATTCATCTAACGACACAGAAAAGTATTTTGATATTGCTTTTAAAGAATCTATATTAGGATATCCTCTTGCAGATTCCCACTTTGAAATTGCAGTACGAGATACATATAACGCTTCTGCAAGTTCTTCCTGTGTAAGTCCCTTTTGTTTTCTTAGTTCCTGTAATTTTTCATTAAATTCCATAATTCGACTTTCCTTGTGTATAGAATCAGTATCAACCAGATTGATGTAATATTCTAAAATGTATCATAAAAATATTACATTTTCAAGGAGGTTCATAGATGGAATATTATAAAGCAGGAAAGATTAATTGCTATTCCTGCATAAAGCAGTAGAAGTTTGGTCATGCTGATAAAAGGATTTCTTTTCAAAATGAAAACTATACAACAGAAGTCGGAGGAATCATTATGAATGAGAATAGAGAAGTAAGACCATTCGGAGCAAGGGATAAGTGGGGGTATTTGTTTGGTGACTTTGGAAACGATTTTACCTTTATCTTTGCAAGTTCCTATCTGATGGTATTTTATACGAAGGTATGGGGAGTTTCTGCCGGAATGGTAGGAGTACTTTTTTTAGCAGCAAGATGCGTGGATGCCTTTACGGATATCGGAATGGGAAGGATTGTAGACTCCGTATCTATGGCAAAGGACGGACGTTTCCGCTGTTGGATACGCCGTATGTGCGGGCCTGTGGCAGTCAGCAGTTTTTTGATGTATCAGTCGGGATTAGCAGGAGCCTCTATGACGGTTAAAATCATCTACATGTTTATAACCTATATCTTATGGGGATCTGTATTCTATACGTCCATCAATATTCCCTACGGTTCTATGGCTTCTGCCATTTCCGAAGAACCAAAAGACCGTGCATCCCTTTCTATTTACCGTTCTTTAGGTGCAGCCTTTGCTTCTACCTTGATATCCGTAGTTACACCTTTGATTGTCTATTATACGGACAATGCAGGAAATCAGGTAGTAAGCGGCAGGAATTTTACGGTATTAGCTGGAGTGTTTTCCATACTGGCAATTATCTGTTATCTGATTTGCTATTTTTTGACGACTGAGCGTGTAAAAATAGAACGGAAGGAAAAGGGAGTACAGACCGGATTGATGGCTTCTTTTAAAGGGATTTTTACAAGCCGTCCTCTCTGAGCGGTAATTCTTGCAGCTATTCTTCTGCTTTTAGCAACCCTTATGACTC
>JBJELL010000359.1:0-1601 GCA_051879115.1 Lachnospiraceae bacterium | reverse complement strand
GGATTATCTTTTCCGCCGGAAACAGGGTGTAGATGGATAAGTATTTCAGGTTTTCCATTTTTTCTCCCATGTTTGAAATCATCTGAATTAAAAAAGACAGTAATGGAATTCCTGCTCCTATGAGATAATAGTTCTTTGCTTCGCTGAAAATGCAGGATGAGAAAAATGCAATTCCCGTCAATGCCAACTGTAATAAAAATGCACATAAATTCAAATAAATATACTTTTCAATATCCAGTTCTTTTGGAAACATGATTTCGCATGCTACAATTCCAATCAAGGTAACCGAGGCAAGCAGTATAAAAATCCATAAAATGCAAGATACTAACTGTGTCAGGATAATTTTTCTTCTGGTATTCGGGGTTGCCAAAAGACTTGCTAAAGAACCGCTGTCAATATAATGCATGATTAGTCTTTGTCCCATGATAATAATAAATATCAGAGGAAACACACACATCAAAAATCCATACAAATATATCTGCATCCACTCTAACAGATTCTGTGCCATTCCCACCATTCCAAAGGCAGACATCATCTGGGGCATAGCCTCCTGATACTGAACTAACATATCGGATATCTCCGGATTATACATATAGACAATTACCGATACATACATACCCAACACCGCTAGGATAATGAGATATACCTTCCACATAACTGAGATATTTCTTTTAAATAATGGTTTTGAAATCATTCCTCTTCCCCCTCTCCATAATACTGCATAAACAATTCTTCTAAAGACTGTGTCTGTATCTCTAAATCCACCGGTTCATAATCTGCTATCCGGTGTAAAACCTCAGACAACTCATTTTGATAATAAAAAGCTACTTTATTTTCACGTATTTCTTTTACCTCTATTCCCGGTTCTTTTCCTAACTTTTCGGCATACTGCGGGTTCTTTAGGGTAACGGTATAGATTTTCTTTCGTTTCTTTGAGAGATTTTTCATATCTTCTATATCTACGATTCTTCCCTGTCTTATAATGGCCGTTCTGTCGCAGGTTTTTTCAATTTCTTCAAAGATATGGGAAGACATCAGGATAGTGCACCCTTTTTTCTTCTCCTCTAAAATCAATTCCACAAAACGGTTCTGCATCAGAGGGTCTAAACCACTAGTCGGCTCATCTAATATTACTACCTTGGGCTGATTCATGAACGCAGCAATAATCCCTATCTTTTGTTTCATTCCTTTGGACATTTTTTTAATCCGTCCCTGGGGATTCAACTCAAACCGTTCTATCAGTTCTTCTATACGCCCACAATCTTTCATCCCCTTCATTTTAGCCATAAACTCTAAATATTTTCTTCCACTCATATCTTCAAAGAAAGTCAGCTCTCCCGGCAGATATCCCAGTTCTTTTTGTATTTCAGCAGCCTGCATGAAACAATCCTTTTGAAAAATCTCACATCTCCCTTTATCAGGATGTATAAATCCCATCAACTGACGTATAGTGGTCGTCTTTCCGGCTCCATTCGGTCCTAAATAGCCGAATACCTCTCCTTCCCGTACAGAAAAAGAAATATCAAATACTCCTTTTCCGTTGCCGTAATCTTTCGATACCTCTTTTACTTCCAAAATGTCTCTCATCTAATTTCCTCCTC
>JBJELL010000358.1:0-6314 GCA_051879115.1 Lachnospiraceae bacterium | reverse complement strand
ATGGCAGGATAGAGTATAAGGACGATGGAGATATCCGTTCTCTGGTAAGTCTGAGATGTGAGCGGTGCGGAGCACCGGTAAGTTTTGGAACTCTGTGCAGCAGATGCCTGAAGTTGATGAACAGTTCAAAATATGAGTACAAAGGTGGGGAAACAGAGGATACAAAGATGCGTTTCTTAGACAAGTAATCTCGATAAAAAAAAACCCTCGTGCAGATTTATTTGCACGAGGGTTTTTTTATATTAACGTTTGCATTTACAAGCTGCTTCTACAAAACCTTTGAACAGAGGATGTGGTCTGTTTGGTCTGGATTTGAATTCCGGATGTGCCTGAGTTGCAATAAACCATGGATGGTCTGCAATCTCAATCATTTCCACAATTCTTCCATCCGGAGAAAGACCGCATAACTTCAGACCGTTTTCAGTCAGTGCGTTGCGGTAGTCGTTGTTGACTTCGTAACGATGACGGTGTCTTTCATGGATGGTATCTTCACCGTAAAGGGCACGGGCTTTAGAATCCTTTTCCAGCTCACAAGGATAGGAACCCAGTCTTAAGGTTCCGCCGATATCTTCCACACCGTCCTGATCCGGCATTAACGCGATAACCGGGTGTGTGGTATTTGGGTCTAATTCGATGCTGTGGGCATCGTGATATCCGCATACGTGGCGGGCATATTCAATGATGGCAACCTGCATACCAAGGCAGAGTCCTAAATATGGAATCTTATTTTCACGGGCATATTTTGCAGCGAGAATCTTGCCTTCTACACCACGGCTTCCAAATCCACCGGGAACTAAAATTCCCTGTACGGAACCCAATACGTCATCGACATTTTCTTCCGTCAGTTCTTCGGAGTCCACCCACTTGATGTTTACGGTAGCACGTTCTGCAATTCCACCGTGTTTCAATGCCTCTACAACAGAGATATAAGCGTCGTGGAGTGTGATATATTTTCCGACTAAAGCAATCTCCACTTCTTTGTTTGGGTTGCGGAGTGCATTTACCATATCCTTCCAATCGGTTAAATCCGGTGTCGGACAGTCTAAATGGAGACACTCACAGGCAACCTGTGCTAACTGTTCTTCCTCCATTGCCAAAGGTGCTTCATAGAGGTATTCTACGTCTAAATTCTGTAATACGTGGTTGTTCGGTACATTACAGAACAGGGCAATCTTGTCCCTCAGCCCTTGATCTAACGGCTGCTCGGAACGGCAGACGATGATGTCCGGCTGAATACCCATTCCCTGTAATTCCTTAACGCTTGCCTGTGTCGGCTTTGTCTTTAACTCGCCGGAAGCTTTGATATAAGGAATTAAGGTGACATGAATCAGCATGGCATTTTCACGTCCAACCTCGTGCTGGAACTGACGGATGGATTCTAAGAAAGGCTGGCTTTCAATATCTCCTACCGTACCGCCTACTTCAATAATAGCGATATGAGTATCTTCAGAGGTAAAGTTGCGGTAAAAACGGCTTTTTATTTCGTTTGTGATATGAGGAATGACCTGAACAGTACCTCCACCGAAATCGCCGCGTCGTTCTTTTTGCAGAACAGACCAGTATACCTTACCGGTTGTAACGTTGGAATTCTTGCTCAGACTTTCATCGATAAAACGCTCATAATGACCTAAGTCCAAATCAGTTTCTGCACCGTCATCCGTTACGAAGACTTCTCCGTGCTGGATAGGATTCATGGTTCCCGGATCAATGTTGATATATGGGTCGAATTTCTGCATGGTAACTTTGAAGCCTCTTGCTTTTAAAAGACGTCCCAAAGAAGCTGCGGTAATGCCCTTACCGAGTCCCGATACGACTCCACCGGTAACAAAGACATATTTTACAGGCATAGGTTTTTCCTCCTTAAAATTATATGTGAATTTTCATGAAATTTAAAATAACTCATATATTATACAACTAGAGAAAAAAGAAATCCACCGATTTTGCAAAAAAGATTTGAAAAAAATTTAGAAAAAGTTTAGAAAGAACAAGAAAAGTTCATGATATTCGTATTGATTTTAGTAAGAAAGACACATATAATAGAAGATACTGCAAGAGACAGTATGCAGCATGGAGGAAAGTATGGATAACAATCAGATGAATGGAAATAACAACAATAATAATGGGGATAATAAAAACAACAAAAATGGACAGATGTTCCTTACCTTTTTATTAGTATCATTGTTGATGCTGTTTATTATGAGTTATGTAAACAGTAAAATGAACCAGATGTCAAACAATGAAATCACCTATTCAGAATTCTTGGAGATGGTGGAAGAAGACAAGGTTGAGAGCGTGAAGATCAGCTCTACGCAGATTGATATCACCCTAAAGAGTGATAAGGACAAGAAAACTGCTGTGAAAAAAACCTACTACACAGGACTGGTGGAAGATCCGAATTTATTAGAATTGCTGAACAAGCACGATGTGGATGTGTCGGGAACCATACCGGATAATACAGCAACCTGGGTTTACAATATTTTAAGTTTTGTGATACCGTTTGTCTTTGTGTGGGTGTTACTGGGATTCTTAATGCGTCGTATGGGCGGCGGAGGAGTCATGGGCGTAGGCAAGAGCAATGCCAAAGTCTATGTGGAAAAACAGACCGGTGTAACCTTTAAGGATGTAGCCGGCGAGGACGAGGCGAAGGAGTCTTTACAGGAGGTTGTGGACTTTTTGCATAATCCGAGAAAATATACACAGATTGGAGCAAAGCTTCCGAAGGGAGCTTTACTGGTAGGACCTCCGGGAACAGGTAAGACCCTGCTTGCAAAGGCAGTGGCAGGAGAAGCGAATGTACCGTTCTTCTCACTGGCAGGTTCCAGCTTTGTGGAAATGTTCGTAGGTGTGGGTGCATCCAGAGTACGTGATTTGTTCAAGGAAGCACAGAAGCAGGCACCGTGTATTATTTTTATTGATGAGATTGATGCCATTGGTAAGAGCAGAGATGCCCGTTACGGCGGCAATGACGAAAGAGAACAGACCTTAAATCAGCTTTTGTCGGAGATGGATGGATTTGATGCATCCAAGGGACTTTTGATTTTAGCGGCAACAAACCGCCCGGAAGTCTTGGATAAGGCACTTTTAAGACCGGGACGTTTTGATAGAAGAATTATTGTAGATAAACCGGATTTAAAGGGAAGAGAAGCCATCTTACAGGTACATGCCAAAGATGTGGCAATGGATGAGACCGTAGATTTAAGGGCAATCGCACTGGCAACCTCAGGAGCCGTTGGTTCCGACCTCGCAAATATGATTAATGAGGCAGCAATCAATGCGGTAAAGAATGGAAGAAAGTATGTAAGTCAGGCAGACCTCTTTGAATCCGTCGAAGTGGTTATTGCCGGTAAAGAGAAAAAAGACCGCATTATGAGTCCGAAAGAGAAGCGTATCGTTGCTTATCACGAGGTAGGACATGCGTTGGTCACTGCGTTACAGAAGAATACCGAGCCGGTACAAAAGATTACCATTGTACCGCGTACCCACGGTTCTCTCGGTTATACCATGCAGGTGCCGGAAGAAGAGAAATTCTTACAGTCTAAGGAAGAGTTAGAAGCAGAGATTGTAACCTTTATGGCGGGAAGGGCAGCAGAAGATGTGGTATTTCATTCTGTGACCACCGGAGCTGCAAATGATATTGAAAGAGCAACACAGATTGCCCGTGCCATGGTGGTGCAGTATGGTATGTCAGAAAAATTCGGTCTGATGGGACTTGCTACAGTAGACAGCCAGTATTTAGGTGGAGAAGCCCGGTTGAACTGTGGAGAAGAGACTGCTTCCCAGATTGATAAAGAAGTTATGAAGATGCTCAAAGAAAGCTATGAAAAAGCAAAGAGCATGTTAGAAGAAAACCGGGATGTCTTAGATAAGATTGCAGACCATCTGTATGAAAATGAGAATATTACCGGTGAAGAATTTATGAGAATTTTCCGTGAATTAAAGGGAATTCCGGAACCGGAAAAGGAGAACGCACAGACCGAAGAGGAAAAGATTGAAAATTCTGAGGAATAGTGTATGTTTGATTTTGAAGAAGAGTTAAAAAAATTGCCGGACAAACCGGGAGTCTATATTATGCACGATGCAAATGACGCCATTATCTATGTTGGGAAGGCGGTCAAATTGAAAAATCGTGTCAGACAGTATTTTCGTCCGAGTCATAACGAAGGAATCAAAAAAGACCGGATGGTACAGCAGATAGCCCGCTTTGAATACATTATTACCGATTCGGAGTTAGAGGCATTGATTTTAGAATGTAATTTAATAAAGGAGCACCGTCCAAAATACAATACGATGCTCAGGGATGATAAGACTTATCCGTATATTAGAGTGACGCTGGGAGAGGATTTTCCCAGGGTCCTCTTTTGCCGTCAGATGAAAAAAGACAAGTCTAAATATTTCGGGCCATATACCAGTGCAGGAGCAGTCAAAGATACCATCGAGCTTTTGCATAAACTCTACCAGATTCGCACCTGTAACCGGAGGCTTCCGAAGGATATCGGAAAAGAAAGACCTTGCTTGAACTATCATATCCACCAGTGCAAAGCACCCTGTCAGGGGTACATAACAAAAGAGGAATATGCACAGAATATAAAAAAGGTATTGGAGTTCTTAAACGGAGATTACAAGGGAATTTTAACAGAGTTAGAAGAAAAGATGCAGCAGGCATCTGAGCAGATGGAGTTTGAAAAGGCCATTGAATACAGAGAACTGATTGGAAGTGTCCGTGCCGTGGCACAGAAACAAAAGATTACGAATACAGACGGCGAGGATAAGGACATCATTGCCATGGCGAATGACGATAGAGATGCCGTTGTACAGGTCTTTTTCATCCGGGGCGGAAAGCTGATAGGAAGAGACCATTTCTATCTTCGGATTGCAAATGAGGACGAAGAAAAGGGGGTATTGACCTCTTTTGTGAAGCAGTTCTATGCAGGCACTCCCTATATCCCAAAAGAGATTATGCTTCAAGGAGAAATCGAAGAGGCAGAAGTCATTGCGGAATGGCTGAGCAAACGAAAGGGACAGAAGGTCTATATCAGGATTCCGAAAAAGGGAAGCAAAGAACGTCTCGTAGAACTGGCAAAGAAGAATGCACAGTTAGTTTTAAGCCAGGACAGGGAACGTATCAAACGGGAAGAGGGAAGAACCTTAGGTGCTATGAAAGAGATTGCTGCCTTGCTTGGTATGGAAAAGATTCAGCGTGTAGAGGCATTCGATATTTCCAATATCAGCGGATTTGAGACGGTAGGTTCCATGATTGTCTACGAGGGTGGCAAGCCAAAACGCAGTGATTACCGCAAGTTCAAATTAAAGAACGTGACGGGACCCGATGACTACGCATCCATGCATGAGGTGCTGACTAGGCGGTTTTTGCATGGGTTAAAAGAGATGGAGGAACTGAAAGAGAAAGACAGCGAGATGGGAAAATTCAACCAGTTTCCCGATTTGCTCATGATGGACGGAGGAAAGGGACAGGTGAACATCGCCCTTGCAGTCTTAGAGGAACTCCATTTAGATATTCCGGTCTGTGGAATGGTAAAGGACGACCACCACAGAACCAGAGGTCTGTATTTTAATAATGAAGAGATACCAATTGAAAGGGACAGCGAAGGATTTAAACTGATTACAAGGATTCAGGATGAAGCCCATCGTTTTGCAATAGAATATCACCGTTCTCTCAGAAGCAAGACCCAGGTACATTCTATCTTAGATGATATTCCGGGAATCGGGGCAACCCGTAGAAAGGCACTGATGCGTAAATACGATTCTATTGAAGAAATAAAAAATGCATCGGTGGAAGAACTGGCACAGGTAGAGAGTATGGACAGCAGAAGTGCAGATTCTGTATACAGGTTTTTCCACCCGTAATTGTTGAAGATGGCATTTTTCTATGCTATCATAATTCTATAAAAGAACGTGGATGTATTTTGGGAAAAGGAGAAAACTATGAGTCAGAAAAGTGTCAGTGTTTCAAAGTTAACAAAGCTTCTGGATTTAAAGGTTTTTACGCAGGAGCTGGACTTAAAAAAACATAAAATTACGTTATCCGATGTGAACCGTCCGGCATTACAGTTAAGCGGATTCTTTGAGTATTTTGAGCCAAACCGTGTACAGATTATCGGAATGGTAGAAATCAGTTTCTTAAAACAGATGGAGAGAAACAGAAGACTTGAAATCTATAATCAGCTTTTAGAGTGTGAGATACCGTGTATCATTTTCAGCCGTGATTTTGAACCGGATGAGGATTTTTTAAGGATTGCGGAAGAAAAGGATGTGCCGCTTCTTGGCACGGATAAGAAGACCTCCAGTTTTATGGC
>JBJELL010000357.1:0-6316 GCA_051879115.1 Lachnospiraceae bacterium | reverse complement strand
TACGCAATCCGAATGGCAATACAGGTATCCAGATTTCCGGCAAAATCGATATATCCGATGGCTCCTCCGTAGATTCCCCTCTTATTATTTTCCAGTTCGTTGATAATCTCACAGGCTCTAATCTTCGGTGCCCCGGAAAGGGTTCCCGCCGGAAGAATTGCATCCACCGCATCGATAGCATCCATTCCCTCTTTCAGTTCCCCTTTTACGGTAGAACCAATATGCATAACGTGGGAAAACCTTTCAATGGACATATATTTTTCCACTTCTACACTTCCAAACCGGCTGATTTTTCCGATATCGTTTCTTCCTAAATCCACCAGCATGTTGTGTTCTGCCCTCTCCTTTTCATCTGCTAAAAGTTCTCTTTCTAACTCCATATCCTCCTGTACTGTCTTTCCCCTTGGTCTCGTTCCCGCTAACGGAAAGGTGTGGGCAATTCCATTCTCCACCTTCACCAAAGTCTCCGGTGAAGCTCCTGCAATCTCAATGTCCTCACTGGAAAAATAGAACATATAAGGAGAAGGATTCGTTGTCCGAAGTACCCGGTAGGTGTCGAGAAGGCTTCCCTCATATTCTGCTTCAAACCGATTAGAAAGCACCACCTGAAAGATATCTCCCTCCCGGATATAACGTTTCGCCTTTTCCACCATGCTGCAATATTCTTCCTCACTGAATAGTTGAGAGAACTCTGTCTTTAATCTTCCTGCCTCAATCTCTTTTGGCTTTCCTTCTTCAATCAGCTTTCGCATGCTCTCTAATTCCAAAACAGCTCTGTTATACTCTGTCTCGATTTCTTCACAACCTGCATTTACAATCAAAATCAACTTCTGCCGGAAATTATCGAAGGCAATGACCTTATCAAATAACATCAAATCCACATCCTGAAACCCTTCCCTATCCTCTGCATCCAGCTTTAGGGATGGTTCTGCATACTTGATATAATCATAAGAGAAATACCCCACCAGTCCTCCGGTAAACGTCGGAAGATATTCAAACCTCGGACTTTTATTCTCATTCAAAATCTGTCTGATACACTCTCCCGGATGCTCCGTTTCAATTTCTAACTTCGTTCCATTTTTAATTACCGTCTTATGGTTCAGACAGGTAATCTCTAATTTCGGTTCATATCCTAAAAAAGTATACCTTCCCCACTTCTGGCTATCCTCTATGGACTCTAACAGATAACAGTGGCTACTGACATTCTTCAATTTCCGAAGTACCTCAATCGGCGTTGTAAAATCCGAATACAACTCCATACTGATTGGAATTACCTTGTAATCCCCCTTTATAGCAATCTCCTTCGCCTCATCAAATCCCGGTCTAATCATCTCTATTCTCTCCTTCCTCGTTCCACTCTGCCGCAGTGCAATCCTGCCGGAGCGTTTTTATTTAATAGGAATTCCAAAGTAATTTCCTATCAAACAAAAAACAGCCCATCCCTGACATTTCTGTCAAGGACGAGCTGTTAAAATCAATTCATTCACCACTCGCGGTGCCACCTTGCTTCACGAAGATATTCTCTCCGCACACTCCATAGGATACCATCATATCCCGGACAACTGACGTATGTCTCCACGTTGCAGAATACTCAGCAGTTCCCTGCCTTTGACTGCACCCTCTGCGGTCCATTTGATACTCTGGGGTCGATCCGGCTCTCAGCTTCCCGGACTCTCTGTGCGATCATAAATACCGTTATCTCCGCTTCATCGGTTTAACGCTTTATTAAATTGTAGTAATCATAGCACTTCCATTTTTTACTGTCAAGATTTTTTTCAAATTTGTACAAACACAGCAAGAAATGATATAATGAGTGCAAGCGAGTCAACATGCTGGCATGATTGACGAGCGACGAAGTTATTGAGTGAGCTTTGCTCACGATATAATATTCTCTATCACAGCCAAAGGAGACATGATGATGTTTTCCGATACAAATGTAAAAAATATAAAACAGCATATTTTAAGCCTTTTTAAGGTATTTCTTATCTGTAGTATCACTACCATACTTTCTCTGACCTTAAGCCACCTTGGCATTGTCAAAGAAAACCTTCTGATGATTTTTTTAGTAGGAGTTCTTCTCTCCACCATTGTCATTCAGGGATATATCTATGGTTTTTTAACTGCTTTTTTGAGTGTGTTTTTGTTCAACTATTTTTTTACAAAACCGCTCCATACCTTTCTTATCGGAAACCAGCAGGACATCCTGCTGATTCTATTCTTCTTCCTTGCCGCCTTAATCTGTGGTCTGATGTCTTCTGACTCCAGAAATCAGATGTTGCGTGCCCAAGAGAACGAACAGACTTCCCAGTTCCTTTATGAGATGACTGAGAGCTTTTTAAAAATTACCGGTGTGGAAAACATTGTACAGAATGCTTTAAACTATATCTATGAAAAAATCGGTTATTCGTGCATGGTTATCTTAGACTCTGAGAAATTTGCCAATCATGACCATACCTTTTCTACTCCCGACTGTCCTGACGGTCTGAATGCGGAGTCTGGCTGTTCTTTCCCGATTGAGAGCCGGACACATCGGATGGGTGTGATTATTTTTGAAAAAAATCTTCCAAAAGACTCTAATACCGAAAAAATCATTCACTCAATTATTCATCAGATGGCACTGGTATTAGACAGGGAATACATCTACTTAGAACGGGAACGAATGAAACTGCAAATAGAAAGCGAACATTTAAAGAGCACCCTGCTGCGCAGTATTTCCCACGATATACGCACCCCTTTGACGGGAATTATCGGAGCCAGCAACGTATTAATCGAACAGAATGCAACCTTAGAAAAAGCCGATGCCTTAAAACTGGCTTCTAACATCAACGATGAGGCCTCCTGGCTGATTATGACGGTTCAGAATATTCTAAATATGACCCGGATTACAGACGGCAGACTGACCGTCAGTGCGGATTATGAATCGGTAGACGACCTCCTGCATCAGACCATAGAGCGTCTGCCCCACAACTATCCTCTGCACCGTCTGACTACGGAAATGCCGGAAGAAATCTATCTGGTCTATGTGGATGGAAATCTTTTTGTGCAGGTGCTTTTAAATCTGTTAGACAACGCCTTTAAGCACTCCGGAAATGATTCCTCCATCATTCTATCCGCCTTTCCAAAAGGGGAACAGATGATTTTTGAAGTGAGGGACAATGGTCTTGGAATTCCTCCTTCTATTTTAGAACATATTTTTGAAGGTTTTACGACCCTTCCTACCCATGCCGCCGACAAAGGCAGAGGCGTAGGACTCGGACTTTCTATCTGCAAAGCAATTATACAGGCGCATGGGGGGGAGATTTATGCAAAGAATCTTCCAACAGGCGGTGCCTGTTTTACCATTTCTCTTCCCTGGGAACAGGATGAAACGGAATTATAAAGAAGGTGACAGACAATGAATGCAAAAATAAAAATATTAATTATTGAAGACGACCCTAAGATTACAGACTTCTTATCCCTGGCATTGAAAACAAAGGACTATGAAATCCTCACATCTGCCACCGGAAAAGAAGGAATTCTTACTTTTTGCACGGCAGAACCGGACATTATCCTGTTAGATTTAGGACTCCCGGATATGGATGGCATTGATATCATCAAAGAGATTCGCAAAGTCTCTCAGATTCCCCTTTTGGTGGTGTCTGCTAGAGGCTTTGACAAGGATAAAATTACGGCACTGGATGCGGGTGCTAACGACTATGTTACCAAACCTTTTTCCATGGGCGAACTCTTAGCGAGAGTCCGTGTCATGAAACGCTATATTGTAAAGAATGAATTCGGCAATTCTGCTAACGGCATTTACCACTTTGATGAGTTGACCGTAGATACCATAAGAAGACGTATCTTTTTAGATGAGGAGGAGATTCATCTGACTCCTTTAGAATACAAACTCCTTTTGCTCTTAGTAGAAAACTGTGGAAAGGTGGTCACCCATGGTCAGATTATGAAAGAGGTGTGGGGCTATTCGGAGACCGGAGACTCTAAAAGCATCCGCGTGTGTATGGCAAGTCTCAGACGCAAGATTGAAAAAGATACCTCACACCCTCATTTTATTCTGACTGAAATTGGTATTGGTTATCGTTTTATGGACCAGAATTAAGTTATCTCGATGTCTTTGCCGAGAGCTTAAAGACATCGGATGACTTTCCAATTACTACGATGTGATCCGCTTCCTGGAAAATATAATTTCCTCCCGGAACCGGATTTAAAGAACTTCCATTTTTGACCGCAATGATGTTGATGTTATAAGAACGACGGACATTGATGTCCTCAATACTCTTTCCTTCCCATTCCGGCACAATCGGAATTTCAAAAATAGAGTATTCCGATGTAAGTTCAATGTAATCGAAAATATTTGTGGCGTTATAGCGTACTGCTAATTTTTCTGCAATCTCTGCCTCCGGGAAAAAGACTTCATCGGCACCGATTTTTTTCAAAAACTCTGCCTGTCTTGCCCGTTTTGCCTTGGTAATGACATAAGGTGCCCCCAATTCTTTCAGAATTGACGTAATTTCCAAAGAAGCATAAAAATCATCTCCCACTACGACAAAGCAGTAATCAAAATTATTAACTCCTAAAGAGCGAAGCACTCCCTCTGTTGTACAGTCACCCACAAAAGAATCCGGAAACTGTGGAGACAGCTTTTGCAGCAGTGACTCATCTTTGTCCACAATCATGACATCATTTCCCATCTGCTGCATCTTACATGCGAGATGCTGTCCTATAATTCCCATTCCAATAATCAAAATAGATTTCATATTTTCTCTCCTTTTATCCCAATAAGACCTGCTCGGACGGACGCTTCATCGGTGCTTCTTTTTTACGCTCTGCAAATACCAATAGAAGCGACATACCGCCGATTCGTCCTCCATACATCAATATAATTAAAATAATACGGGACACGGTTCCTAAACTAGTGGTAATGCCCTGTGTCAGTCCCACGGTTCCCGCTGCTGAGATTGTCTCAAATAAGACCTGTTTTATGGAAAACGGCTCTATGGCACAGATAATCATAGTGGCCAGCAGGACTCCCGCGAAATACACTGCCATAATGGACATTGCCTGTTTTGCCGTATTCTGTTCAAACCGTTTTTTAAATATCGTAAGTTCACTGCTGCCTTTTGACATAGACCACACGGTCAGAACAACCGCTGCAAAGGTGGTGGTCTTAATTCCTCCTGCCGTAGAACCCGGACTTCCTCCAATAAGCATCAGAATCATGGCAAGAAGGCTTCCCGACTCGGACAGTGTACTCAAATTCATCGTATTATATCCTGCCGTTCTCGTCGTAACGGACATGAACATAGCAGAAAGTATCTGATCAAAGGTACTCATTCCCTTTAAATTGCCGTTTCTTTCAAAAAGAAAGAATCCCAGACAACCGGATATGAGTAAAAAGGCTGTCGTCATAAGCACGATTTTAGAATGTAAAGAGTATTTACGGAAGTTTCCTTTATGGACAATCACATCTGACCACACTAAAAATCCGATACCGCCAATGATAATCAAAAGCATGACTACCACGTTTACTAAAATATCCGTCTCATATGCCGTAAAGGACGAGAATTGTTCATAACATCCCATCAAATCAAATCCGGCATTACAGAACGAGGATATGGCATGAAAGACTGCATAATAGGCTCCCTTTAACCATCCCATCTGTGGTATAAAACGTATCGCTAAAAGTAACGCTCCAATTCCTTCAAAAATAAAGGTTCCCAGTATAATCCTTTTTACCAGTCTGACCATTCCACTGAGTCTTGTATTTCCTGCCGATGCCTTTAAAAGCATCCTTTCATGCAGTCCAATTTTTTTCTTTCTGAAAATGGCGAAGGTTGTAATAATCGTCATAAGTCCAATTCCGCCAATCTGTATCATCAGTAAAATTACAAGCTGACCAAATAACGACCAGTATGTAAATGTATCATAGACCACCAGTCCCGTTACACAGGTTGCACTTGTAGCTGTGAATAATGCATTCAAAAATGGTGTCCACTCTCCGTTTCTGGATGAAATCGGGAGACAAAGCAGGATACTTCCTATAAGGATTACACAAAAAAAGCTCAAAGCAATGGTTCTTGTATAGCTTAAGCTGTTCACCCATCTTCGCGCCATCTATTCTTCCTCCTGTTTATTCTCTTCTTCCATATCTTTTTCCACACCGGCAAAAAATTTATCTGCTGATTTTGCAATCCAAAAACCCCATGCCAGTGCAGCTAATTCTATTAGTATCAGCAGACCTTCCATACTTATCCCTCCATTTCTGAATATATCCTTAACCATATTATGATACAATCTGCGTAAATTATGGATTCAGATT
>JBJELL010000356.1:0-1608 GCA_051879115.1 Lachnospiraceae bacterium | reverse complement strand
ATACCGACCTCCAATCGTTAGATTTTAGGTCTAACTTTTGGGGGTCGGTACAAATGAGAACGCCTCTGTTTTTTTGTATAAAAAGACTGCTTGACAGTCTTCGTTTCTAGTTGTACTATACCATATTTTTGTAAAAAAATCCAGTCTTGTAACAATAGTACACATTCGATAGAATGTTACATTACAAAGAGGAGGGAAAAAATGGAACAAAACGTAGATGAAATACTGGGGCTGGTAAGAGAATTGACGGAACAATACACCTCGAAAGAAAGTACATCGGTGACCTATGAAAAGGCACAGCAGCTTATGGGAGCAATTCTGTACTGTATTGAGGAACGGGAACAGTGCAGAAGTGAGTTCGATGTGATACAGACACAGGAGACTTCATCTGTGCGTCAAATCTATGAACAGGGTTATGAACTGGTGAAAAAGAAGACGGCAGCGGCAATGAATCAGTACAATGAACAGGCACTCTGGTTTAGAGATTATGAGAATCTTGCACTACGTGAAACCTTTGATGCCATACCGGATTTTTTCATACGCTATGATGTAAGATTCTATCCTCAGAATCATATTCTCGGTCTCGACTATCCCGTGTTACTTTCTTTGGAGCGGTTTTGCGGAATTGACCGGATAGATGCCTATTTGGAATGTTTGCGGTTAGAACAGATTTTTTTACAGTCCTTTTCAGAAGAATTTGTGATAGAATCTCTGGAACGTTATAGTCGTGACTACCGGAACCTGTTCTGCAATCTGTGTGGCATCGTATTGAAAAGATTTCTCTGTAACAGGCTCATGGAATTTTCTGTAGAAAACCGAGAGTGGAAACCGGAACATTATGAGGAATTGAAAGAACAGATTCTTGGAATGGAAAAAGAAGAATTAGAACAGACCTGTTATGAACAGATGGAAACCTATGCAAAAGAACTGTTAACAGAAAGTGACCGACTGATTCTGTATCTGAATGCAGGAATTGCAGACATTGCAGTGGAACTAAAAAACGAAGCGGAACATGGAGTGTTAGGAAGACACATATAAAAGATACAGGAGAAAACCAATGAAAAACATGATGGAACTTATCTTAGCAGAGCAAAAGAAACAGGAGTTAGAACAGACACTGCACTGTAATGAAATATCAGCTCGGTATGGACTTCTTTTAAGTGAAAAAGAGGCAGAGGAAGTGATTCTTTATAAAAATGAAGTTTTAAAAGAAAATAAGCGGGTAGAATTTGGAGAGAGTATTCTGCCTAAAATTATTGAAACGTTCTGTGATTCAGCTTACATTTTACAGGATACCTATGCAGAAACCCTAAAGGAATTGCAGGAGATATTTTTCTATTATAAAAATGAGTCTATGGATGAGCTGAGTGATGATGAACTTTTGGAGTTTATGAAAAGTCAGTATGAAGAAATCTGTTTTGGAGATTTGGATTATTTGAAAGGAACTTGCTTAGAGAGATTTGCGAGGGAAGTACGGAGTGGGCATGGAGCGGATATCTTTCAAAAGAGAGAAGACATATTGTAGGAATTGTGTTATTATAAAAAATAAACTTTTAGAGAAATATATAAAATCAACAGGAAGAGGAGAACGGATAGAAGTACAATGTA